>CAMKSY010000200.1 GCA_946415545.1 uncultured Pelosinus sp.
TATTCATAATCCATTTTCTCACCGCAATATTCCTAAATTGATTTATTGATTCCACAGATAACAGTATCTGTAATAGTATACATTTCGCCAAAATAGTCCAATTCCCTGCTAAAAAATAAAAGCCTCCTATAAAGAAGGCTTACATTTTAATTATTGTTCTCTTGGTCTAGCTTCATTTACGACAATTTGCCGCCCACCAAAATCACTGCCATTCATCATACTAACCATCTTATCAGCATCATCGTCATCGACCTCTACAAACCCAAACCCTCTAGAACGACCTGTTTCCTTATCTGTGATAATACGACTGGAAATTACATTGCCATGCTCTTTGAACACATCAGCTAAATCACTATCACTCGTTGACCAAGGCAAATTACCTACATAAAGTGTTTTTGACATTTGGAATCACCTTTCTTTGTTAAATTCTAAAAACGATTGTACTAACATTATCTACGAAACTATAGTATTTATCCCTAACTTTATTTGCCAAAAGTTAAATATGTACTATTCTTTATACAAATTTTCTTTGCAGATATAAATCTCAACGCTTTCTGGAACAAAATATTTTATTGATCTTCCTTGCCTCACTTTTTCTCGTACATCAGTAGAAGATATCTCTAGTTCAGGGGTAGGCAAAGAATGGATACGTTTGGAACCTTTTTCACCAAAAGGCTTTATTATATCCTCTAGTGTATATGCACTGCCTGGACGATTGGCAGCAATAAAATGACAGATCTCTAAAAGGTGATCAATGTCTTTCCATGATGCTAATTCTTGTATGGTATCGGAACCAACAATAAAATAAAACTCTATATTATCCCCATATTGCTTAATTAGCTCTAATACCGTATCAATTGCATAGGACAGACCTGGCCGTTCTATTTCGATGGGCGATACATAAAAATGAGGATTGGAATAGGTAGCCATTACGGTCATAATATACCTATGTAGTGGTTTCGTTACCCGAGAATGCTGTTTATGCGGTGGATTTGCAGCTGGAATAAATAATACTCTCTCAAGATCATATTCCACGCGGACTGCTTCAGCCGTTGCCAAGTGACCAGTATGTATAGGATCAAAGGTACCACCCATAATACCAATCTTACGTTTTTTGTCTGACATAAAGGTTCTCCTACGATACAAATAGTCTTGTCTTATTATATCACACCTTAAAAAGACAAGACTATTTTTTCCTATATAAACTATAACTTCTATTGGAATAATGCATAAAGTAATATTCGGATGCCTGCCATGACTGATGCTATAATCACAATGGCCCGAATGTAGTCCAAGCAATCATGTTTTCCTTTGTCCGTTTTTAAGTAATTTATTAACGAATAAAAGTATCCCATTGTCTTTCCCATTGTCTTTCCCCTTATCATATCCATTCCTCTTATTTTGCCACAAAGTACTTATTTTTTATTCATAGCGCAAAGCGTCAATGGGATCTAACAATGCTGCTTTTCTGGCAGGATAGATACCAAAAAATAATCCAATCGCTACGGAAAAACCGAATGCCATAAGAATAGAACCGGAGGAAATAGCAGTGTTCCAGCCAGCAATTGCTGAAATAGCATATGCTGCGGCAATACCTAGCCCAATACCAATCAAACCGCCTGTTACACCAATCACAATGGCTTCAATAAGAAACTGCAGTAAAATATTACGATACGTCGCTCCTAGAGCTTTTCGAATACCAATTTCTCTTGTACGCTCCGTTACAGATACCAGCATAATATTCATAATACCAATACCGCCAACCAATAAGGAGATTGCCGCAATATTTCCTAAAAGCAATGTAATTGTTTTTGTCGTCTCCTCTGCTGTAGCCATCACCGCGGCTAAATTCCGAACTGTAAAATCATCTGGTGTATCTTTTGCTAACTTATGGCGTGAACGTAAAAGAGAGGTAATATCCTCTTGTGCCTGATTAATGCTTTCAGGATTAGTTGCCTGTACGCTAATTGTTTGTATATAGCTAATCCCCATCATACGTTCTTGTGCTGTTGTTAAGGGAATCACTACAACATCGTCTTGATCCATACCACCTGCTGACTGCCCTTTTCCTTCAAATACACCGACTACGACAAAAGGGGCTGAATTAATACGTACTGTCTGCCCAACAGGATAGATGGTACCGAATAAATTATCAGCAGTGGTTTTCCCAAGAACTGCAACTCTCATCCGTGTGTCTACTTCTTGATTTGAAAAAAATCGTCCTAACTCCACATTAAAATTTCGAACACTCACAAATTCAGGCGTAGTTCCTTGAACCGTTGTCATCCAATTTTTATTCCCATACACTAATTGGTATTGCTTACTAACGCTAGGCGCAACGGCACTAACACCTTCAATTTGACGTCCTATAGCCAGTGCATCTTTATTGGTCAGGGTAGTGTTAGAACCAGCGGCCAGCCTAACACCAGAAGGTGATGTGGCACCTGGAGTAATAATCAAAAGATTACTCCCTAAACCAGCAATTGAATCTTGTATCTTATTTTGCACCCCCATACCAATCGATACCATTGCAATAACAGCACCTACACCAATAATAATTCCAAGCATCGTCAATATAGAACGCATTTTATTCGATTTTAATCCGTCTAATGCTATAATAACGCTTTCCCACAGCAAAAAGATCACCTCCTAGACTTTGAGCAACGCTTCATCACTGACAATTAAACCATCACGAAAAGAAATAATACGCCTTGTAAATTGTGCAATCTCGATTTCATGCGTAACCAAAACGATGGTTCGTCCTTCGTTGTTAAGATTCGTAAATATCTCCATGATCTCATTGCCGGATTTACTGTCAAGATTGCCGGTGGGCTCATCCGCCATAATAATAGTAGGGTTATTCACTAAGGCTCTAGCAATCGCTACCCGCTGTCGCTGACCACCGGACAACTCATTAGGACGATGCTGCATACGATCGGCTAAACCCACCATAGATAAAGCAGCAGCAGCCATGGAATCTCGTTCCTGTTTTATTACTCCTGCATATACAAGAGGCAAAGCTACATTTTGTTGAGCTGACATACGAGGCAGCAAATTAAAGTTCTGAAAAACAAATCCTATTTTTTTATTTCTTGTAATTGCTAATTCATCATCTTTTAACGTAGCTACCTCTTCTCCATCTAGCATGTAAGATCCGCTGGTGGGTCTGTCAAGGCAGCCTAATATATTCATCAAAGTCGATTTACCCGACCCCGACGGCCCCATAACGGCTGTAAATTCTCCGGTATTGATCTTCAAAGAAATTCCTGCCAAAGCAGCAACATGGGTATCACCCATTTGGTATATTTTTTTTATATCAGACAGTACAATGCTCACTGCCGATCCCTCCTTAGCGACCAAGTGGACCGCGCATATTTCCAGAAGCCTGAGGCAGTACTTTTGCCTGCGGAAGCACAATTTGATCACCATCAGCCAGGCCACTGGTAATTTCGACCTTATCTTCGTTAGATAATCCAGTCGTAACATTAATATTCTCAATCTTTCCGTTGGCCATGATCTGTACATATGACTGACCTTTATTTTCCTTAACAGCAGACAGGGGGACAAGAATTGTATTTTTGCTTTCTCCGCTTTGTATTGATACTCTTGCCGTCATAGTTGGCTTGAGCATTGTTCCTGGCCCTTCAACATCAATGGTTACTACATAATATACTACATTTTGCGTTATATTCGCTTTCTGAGATATATTCGATACCATGCCTGAGAACACTTTATCAATGTAGGCATCTACGGTAAATGTTACCCTTTGCCCTAAGGCAATTTTTCCAATATCAGATTCATCGACCTGCGTCTCAATCTGCATTTTTGACAAGTCAGCCACACTCATGAGAACCATAGGAGCAGAAATCCCTGGAGCCACCGTCTGACCAGCAGGAATCGGCTTGCCAATAATAACACCATCAATTGGTGCCTTAATGACAGTATCATCTAATTGAGATACAGCATCATCATAGGCTGCTTGCGCGACGCTATAATCCATGATAGAAGCATCCAATTGTTGATTGGAAATAGCTCCGATACGATTTAACTGCAAATTCCGTTGATAATTCGCCGATGTGTTTTCTAATTTGGCACGCGACTGAGAAACTTGTGCCATAAGGCGTTTGTCATCCAGCAAAATCAATATTTGCCCTGCTCTTACCTGCTCATTTTCAAGTACTCTGACTTCCTTTATTAGACCGGTTATCTTTGAACTAATATCAACCATATTTACAGGCTTGATCGTACCAGTAGCTGATACTAATGACACGATGTCACCTCGCTCTACTGCTACGAGCTGCGTTGTTGTTACAGGCTTGCTTTTATCTAAATACATCCTGATTCCATATGTAGCTGCCACGCTCATAATGATTACTAATAATATGATTTTTTTATACTGGTACCCTTTTTGCCATAATGTTTGAACTTGCATAAAATCCCTCCCCAAGTTTGAAAATCATTAGAATCAGTTTTTGGTGTAATCTTATTGTATGGTCTTTCCACTATATGGTCAATTACGTTTTTGCAAAAAAGCAATAAAACGGCATTTGGGTGCTGTTTTATTGCTTTTTTGTTTTAACAAAATCCTGGCGTTCCATAATGGATGTCAGTTCCCAAAACACTCCAATATGCATACCATGAGATAAAAACAAGTAATCGAATCGGAATAATTAAGATGTCAACTGCGCTCGAAAATATTACATTTTTTCTTCTTAATAGCACCTTTCAGAAGAAAAAACATATTATGAATTAAGAATATAAAAGTCTTATGTATTAAGAGTATATAAGTATTCTTTATTTTTTCAGGAGGGATGCCTATTACTTTAGATACTAACTACTCAACCAAAATCCAACATTTTAGAGGAGGCTTTTGCTATGATAGACAGCAAGTATTTTGAGATTCCCGATTTTTGTGAATTGACCCGCCAATGTGAGCCAAACTGCCCTTGCAATAGCTGTCTTGGTATCTTTAACACCTGCGGACCTGTTTTTGGTACTACAACTCCCCCAGTAAGCAGAATACCAACATGTGAATGTCATGACATTTGTGTAGAAGAAGTCGTACTTATTGGTAATTCCGGTGAATTTACAAGATGCATAGCCTACCCTCCAGTAGGACCATGCCGTGTACAATGCAACGGGACCTTCACTTTTCCAACACTCACAGTGGGTGAAACTTGCCAGGTAATCTTATGGTGCGCCGATGAACAAATTGATGAAGGCTGCCAAAGCGTAACTGTAAGAATCGGCTTAGTAATTATCGCCGGCAATTGTACTGCAAACCCAATTATCCTTCCATTACCAACGTTTACTAGAACCTTTACAACGTTCTACAGATTCCCAGATTGCACTCCTGTAACTGGACAGCAATTAAAGAATGAATTAACCAGGATTGACGGCTCATGCCTTGTAGCTCAATTTAATGCAGTTGTCACTAGCCCTCAACAGATTACAATTACAGGAAAGATCATAGATAAATTATGGAAGAGCGAAAACTTGTGGGTAGAAGGGATCAGACCGTTTGAATTAACGGATGAAGCCATTGCTAATGGATACTCTTCCTTTACAGTAAAAGGGTCATTTGATACTAGCCATCATGGTAGCAGCTCTGGAGATTGTCCTATAATTTAACATAAAAGCAGACCAGGTAGGTCTGCTTTTTTATTCCTTTTTATGTAATACTATTTCAATTTGCTCTAATCTCTTATTCATATCCTGAAGGATTTCCATTACTTGAGCCCAAATCTGCTGCTCCTCATCACTTATTTCCACATTGGTTTTATGCCAGCGTCGATTTTGACTAATCTCACCGGATGCGACTGCTGGTATGGTATCCATCAATTTTTGTAGAGCACTCTGATCAGGCAATAGATAATATTTCTGCTCTCCATCTTGCGCAACAAGATTTTCATCACCTAATAGCTGCTCTAATTTTTCCTCTGTAATTGTCGGAAAAAAGGTATTGTCTTTTTGCATGTTTTTGACACGATTCGTTATTTTCCCCAACATTGTATCTTGTGCTATCTTTTCTAATGGAGGAATAGGCGGCTGCCAAAGCTCACTTTCCTGAACTAAAGGCTTTGTATTCTCATTGTCTCCTCTATGAGATTTTTCCATTATAGTTCTCTCCTTTTGATAAACTTCGCTCACTTTATAGAATCTACTTTACCATTATTTGTACTGTAGTATATGCACATCACTTGGATAGGTACCTCAAATTAGATTTTTATCCTCAAAAATTTTAAATAAAGCTTTTTCATAATGGACTTGTGCTGACGGACCATTAAATAATACCGACTTTACTTGCTTAGTTATTTTCTTTTTGATTTGTTCCCTAAGTTCGTTATCCGTAGCTAATCTCACCGCCCATTCCACATATTCTTCTTCATTTATCCCAATACCCTCTCGTATTCCAAGGGCTCTGAGCATATGAGATCCCCATCTGCTTCTAGCCATATCTCCTTCTTGAGTTACCATTGGTAAGCCCATATATAATCCTTCCAAAGATGTCGTCCAGCCGCCATAAGGATATGTGTCTAATTGAATATCAGCAATTGCTAATAACGCATCAATCCTGCCTAGTGGTGGCACAATAAACAAACGATTTTCAACTCCGGCATTTCTGGCTGCTTGCTTAATTCGCTCACCTAGCTGATTATCGAGATTCGATGAATGACATGGTTTAAGTAATATACAAGCATGAGGGACACGCTTCAAAATTTCTATCAATAATCGATCCCGTGATGGACCATGCTTAATACCATTTGCACATGAAACAAAAACGATAGCCTCCTCTGGTATCTTCCAATCCTTGCGGGTAACTGGAATAAGTTCTGCAAAGGGGGGCGGAAACTGAGCTGCTCCTAAATTCGGTAGTCTTATTAATTTTTCTCGGTAATGAGAGCTAGCATCAGGTGGCTCAAAATCACCACTAATATAATAATCGATAGTCGGCAGGCCAGTGGTTGTACCATGACCTACTAATACACACTGAATGGGTGCTAACCGAAGTCCCGCCAGCATATACGTCAATGGATCCATACCGATATCCGTATATATTAATATATCAAGCTTGCTGTCAATGATACTTTGCATGACAAGATATACATCTTCAATTGCATCAATTTGCTTAAAATGTTTAAAGCGGTCACTATGTTTCTCGAAAATATTGGTAATTTCATCATAGACCCTTCCTAAAGCAAACGTATATACTTCAAAAGTGTCTTTATTATGATGGATCACTCGATTGATCATATAGTAACTAACAGCCTGCCCGTAAAACAATCGGGAAATATAACCAATACGTATTTTTTTCTTTTTTCTGTTTTTCCTAGCACCAGTATTTATTTTATTATGTCGAGAGGCATACTGCTCCATGTGAGCAGCAATAAAATCACCAAACCCAGCTAATGCAGGCAGGTTATTACCACCGATATAAGAAATTCTCCAAAGAACTTTAGTGCATTCATTTACTAAAGGAATAAACGAACTTGTTGGAATGTGCAGCGAAAATAAATGTGAAGTATATTTTAATACCTTATTTCGATGCTTTTCTTCAATATTGTAATAAGGGACATGTAAGAGCCAAAATGTAATAATTACCTTAAAATATTCAGGGATTTTCTCTTCCTGCCATAATTGAACAACATTGATATTAAATTGCTCTGCATCCATTGGCCGATACATACTGATTAAAAGATATTCTTTAAAACCTGCAGACGAATCGGTGAATACAGGGCTCTCATCTCCTTGCTC
>CAMKSY010000201.1 GCA_946415545.1 uncultured Pelosinus sp.
AATTGTAGCTTTTTCTATTTTCTTTGTAATAAAACAAATAAACCGCTTGTCGAAAGAGAAAGAGAAAGTTTTGGAAGCTCCTTCTACCAAAATATGCCCTTATTGTTACACTGAAATCCATATTAAGGCTTCAAGATGTCCTCATTGTACAGCAATGCTCGAAGGTTAGCTAACTAATGAGGTACACAAAGTGATACTATAGCTTCTATACCCTGAGATCGTTCGCCAATCGACATATTTTCAGATAAATTAAAGGTTAATAATACCTCTTTAGTTTTACTAGGGGGAGGCACCCTATCGCGTTTTGATGCTTTAACTTAACATAATATAATTAATGAAGACATTCGGGAAATGGTAAGATAAAGTTATGCGCGTGCCATAGCAAAAGAGTGGTTTTTGCTGCGGTGGCAATAGTTGCTGTGGCAATCCCACTGCTCTGGCGGAATTGCATCCCGGTAAAGTGCTGCTGAATTTAAGCAGTGGGACAGGGGTTGATGTAGTACTATCGACTCGCTAAGAGCCTATGGTTTGGATGGTGGAAATTTATTTAACGGAATAAAAATTTATTATGGCAGTTATCAAGATACCTCTACCACTATTGAAGTAAGTATGTTTGGTAGAGGCACTAAAGGAAATGGTCTCATAGTTTACTTCTAGATTTTATAAAAAGAAAGTTAGCTCAGTGATTGATAACTTTTATTAATCACTGAGCTTTTTTCATCTATATTTACGTAGTTTACCTGGTGTGGGTAGTCACTAGATAGATGATTTACTGTTTGTTTCTGTTCCCATAATCGTTGTAGTAGCAAGTTAAATTACCTAGGAGATCTTTATTTTCACTAATGTCACCATACTGTTTCACCAGAAAATTAATAAAATATCGGCTAGCTATGGGCAGTGCCTTAAAATTTTTGAATGCGATACCGATGGTACGAACAATAGTAGGTGATATCCTTTTGGTTAGAATATTATAATTGATTCGATTTAGTATTAATTCTGGTAAAATGGAAATCCCCAATCCTTTTTCAATCATAGACATAATTGTATAGTCATCATGAACACGATATTGGATATTAGGCTGTAAATTATTTTTTTTGAAATATTCCAGCGGTTCGCTTAATTGGCCTTCATCCAAGAGAATGAACGGTTCGTTTGACAATTCTGCCAAAGAGACTTGCTCACAGTCACTTAGGGCATGCTTGTATGGCAATACTGCCAACATTTCATCGTGTTTTAAAGCAATCGTGTTTAGGTCCGATACTGCATAGGGATTAACGAAGCCAAAATCGACGCTACCGTCTTTAATTAATTTTGCGATACTGGTATAGTCCCCCTGATAAAGCTCAAAAACTACTGATGGATATTGATTTTTAAAATCCTTCATTAACCCAGGCAGCCAATGACAGGAAACGCTCGCAAATACTCCTATCCGGATGATTCCGCTTTGCAGTCCGCGCATTTCTTTTTGTTTTTCCATTAACTCCCGATGTGAATTAGCTACTCTTCTGATATAAGGCAATAATTCCTCGCCGTCCGGCGTGAGCGCAATCCCTTTGCGCGAACGCAGCAGCAGTGTAGTGGCAAGTTCTTCCTCTAAGGAGCGTACCATTTGGCTTATAGCCGACTGTGTATAGCCCAGTTCTTCGGCCGCTTTGGTAAAACTGCCGGTTTCCAGTATGATCATGAAAGCGCGATAGCAATTCATTTTATTACCTCTGATACATTAGAATATCTTATATAAAGATCATAAACATTTGTTTTACTGATGTCAATGTGCATGCTAGAATAAGATTCTAAGCGTTGGCTAGGTCAACGACTAAGAGATTCAAGGATTTGAGAGTAATGGGAACTAATCGTATACAGTGGAAAAATGGTTTTTGTGATGGCATTCCGATCAGTCTGGGATATTTTGCCGTCTCATTTACCTTTGGTATTCTTGCTAAAAAGGCAGATCTTACGCTGTTTCAGGCAGTTGTGATTTCTTTAACCAATCTAACTTCCGCAGGCCAATTTGCCGCATTAGGGTTAATGGGAGCTTCTGCGACCTATCTGGAAATGGCATCTGCTCAACTGATTCTAAACCTGCGATACTGTCTGATGTCGTGTGCACTATCTCAAAAACTGGATGCAAAAGCTCCTTTTATCCACCGGTTCTTGCTTGCTCATGGAATAACTGATGAAATTTTCGGTGTTGCGGTTTGTAAAAGCGGCAAACTCAATCCATTCTATAATTATGGATTGATGAGTAGCGCTATTCCGGGATGGACGCTTGGCACATTTTTTGGTGTAATTTCTGGGGAGGTTTTACCTGAAAGGATAATAAATGCTTTGAGTATTGCGCTTTACGGCATGTTTATTGCGGTGATTATTCCACCGGCCAAAGGCAATAAAGTTTTGACTGGCATTATTATATTATCAATGTTAATGAGTTCTTTTTTTGCAAAGTTAGAGATATTCCATCATGTTTCTCCAGGATTTAAAATTATTATTTTGACAATACTGATTGCTGGGATGGCGGCATTCCTATTCCCCATGAGGGAAGCGGATGAAGATTGTTCTGCTGGGGGTGAGAGCATTGCTCCTGCTCTCCAAGAAGGCAGGTTAACATGAGCGGGAATATCTATCTGTATATATTGGTTATGGCCGGAGTAACCTATCTGATACGACTCATCCCTTTAACGTTGCTAAGAAGAGACATCAGTAACGTCTATATTAAAACATTTCTGTATTATGTTCCTTTTGTTACGTTGGCAGTAATGATATTTCCCGCTATTCTGAACGCAACTGCAAATACTTGGTCTGCTTTGGGTGGGTTTGTTGCCGCGGTTATTCTTGCATATCAGGGAAACAGTCTCTTTAAAGTCTCGGCGGTTGCTTGCATTGCAGTTTTCTTAATTGAACTTATCATCTATTGAATAGAGTATCTGACTAGTCAGTAGAAAATACAACAAAAGAAATGCTATTTTGATATCGACAAAGTATAAAGATGAATCAACGCCCCAGTCTGATATAACCTAACTCTTTCATAGAAGATTAAAAGGCAGGGGTTTCCTTTTCTTGATTTGCGCTTTGGTGTATAATTTCTTTATAAAGCTTGGCTTGGTGGTAATAGAGCTAATTAAGATCTAAAATACTAAAAGTAAGAGGGTTCTATAATTATGAGAGAAAAAGCAATGTCTGTATTAAAGCAATACAATAAGAATGAAGCGCTTATTCGCCACGGTATTGCAGTGGAAGCGGTGATGCGCTATTTTGCTACGGAAGCCGAGGAAGATGTAGACTATTGGGGTGCCGTTGGGCTTCTGCATGATGTAGACTATGAAATGTATCCAGATGAACACTGCAAAAAAGCACCTGAATTATTGAAAGCTGCAGGTTATGACGATACATTCATCTATGCAGTCATTAGTCATGGACACGGATTGGTGGTAGATGCAGAACCAACACGATACATGGAAAAGATACTTTTTACGATAGATGAGTTGACTGGGCTAATAGGAGCTGCTGCTTTAATGCGTCCATCAAAGTCAGTCATGGATATAGAAGTCAAAAGTGTAAAAAAGAAGTTCAAAGATAAACACTTTGCAGCTGGTGTGAATCGTGAGGTTATTCTACAAGGATGTAAAAACCTTAATATGGAACTTGACGATGTTATTCACAAATGTATCCTCGGTATGCGCACAATGGCGGCTGAAATTGGATTATAAATATTAAATGACCAAATACAATAACCTATTGCAAAACTGGGCATAAAAAATGCTCAGTTTTCTTTTGTGTTTAGTAGATGTAATTAATAAAGATAGAAGGGGTATCTTAATCATTTTATCGAGGTAGGGATTCTATTGAAATTACCAAAGTTAACATAATGGGACAAGCCCCGGAGACAGGAGGGCTACCACAAAAGCCTTAATTAATCTCGATTAGCACTTACCATAGCTTTAACCCGAAGCGAGCAGTGGTTCTGCCGTTGTGAAGTGGGAGCGTGAACAGATAGATGGTAGGCACAAAAGGCCAGAAAAAGGGCAGATAACGGGCTCCTTTACTAGCTAATTATAGTTCACGTTCCATGCTACATGGCACCTGGGCAGGTATTCTTCTTTCTAATTGGATAGACCCGCAAAATGGGAATAAGCTTCCTCCTATAGAAATTAGAGTTTATATTCGGCAGACCTTTAATTCCATTAGTGTTGAAATGTATACAGATAAAATGATAAGTACAAGTTACATAGCTGACTTTGTTACTGATATAGATACAGGAGTTCAGGATTTATGCTATACCTATACAAGCAAATCAAAAGTTGAAACAAGAGATATAAATCCCTGGCATGATGGAACTACTAAATTATCCATTTTTGATGGGAAAACACCAAGACTAGAAGGTGAATACTGGACAGCCCGAAAAACAATCGGAACTATAGATCTAAAAAGAGTATCAAAAGAAATTGAATGATATTAGCAAATGGCTGACATCAGCTAACACGCATTCATTTATCAGAATCCAGGTATGGAAAGATCACCCCCGATCTAACCTCAGCAGCGCTGACTGACTTAGTATGTGCATTGTGATAAGGTATAGCAGAGGTGGGTATTGTGTAAAAAGGTTACTGTGAACTTACAATATGAATCAGGAGAGTGCTTCGGGGAATTATTGAACACTTTGTTAGGGCCGTTGCACTGTAACGGCGTAACCTTTGTGCAATATGTTAAAAAATATTCGTCAAAGCATATAAGCCATTATAGGTTAATAATGGCGTGTCTTACAAAGGAATAAATAACCACGACTGAATTCAAAGTCGTGGTTATTTATTCTGGTAAATCTATCTTTCTTCTTCAATCATCTTCTTAATGTCGGCCTTACTTGGTACTCGACCAGATACTTTAATTTTACCATTGATCACCAGACCAGGTGTGAGCATCACACCATACTGCACAATTTTCGCAACATCCTCCACTTTTTCTACATTGGCAGGTACATTGATTTCATCCAAAATCTCACGCACCAGTTTATCTAATTCTTTACACTTTTTACAACCAGTCCCCAGAACTTTAATTTCCACTTCTTTAGCCTCCTTTGTGAATACGGATATTATAATTAATTGCAAAATAATAAAATTGTTTTATAAATATTTCAAATATAATTACACGAATTACTGACAGACACAGAAGTTTATTACCATAGCATATATCCAAAAACATTAAATGTATAGCCGATAATTAGTATGCCTACCGATACAACCCCAACAAACAAGGCCAGAAGCTTTGTCTTAACAACCTTTTTCAGCAGAATCACGGATGGTAGAGATAGTGCTGTTACCGCCATCATAAAAGCTAAAGCAGTTCCTATTCCGACTCCTTTCAGGACTAGAGCTTCGGCAATAGGCAGTGTACCAAAAATATCGGCGTACATTGGAATTCCTACAACAGTTGCCAAGAGCACGGAATACCACTTATCCTGTCCAAGTACCGCACCTATAATGTTATCCGGTATCCAGTTATGGATGGAAGCCCCAATTCCCACCCCAATCAAAATATATAGCCATACTCGTTTGACAATATCTACAACCTGGCTTTTTGCAAATTCCAATCTAGCACGAGTTGTTAATTCTTCCTCAAGATCAGTCATTTGATTGCCGTAAACAAACGATTCAACATATTCCTCCATCTTAGCTTTGCTAATAACTGTGCCCCCTAGTACAGCAAGAATCAGTCCAACGATTACATAGGCTATAGCAATCTTCCAGTTGAAGATGCTGGCCAATAACAGTACAGAGGCCAAATCCACCAGTGGGGAAGAGATCAAAAATGAGAAGGTCACGCCTATAGGAAGTCCTGCACTGGTAAAGCCTATAAAAAGCGGTATGGAAGAACAGGAACAAAAGGGGGTAACCGTTCCCAATAATGCGGCAAGTATATTGGCTGTGATTCCGTTAAATCTTCCAAGTATTTTGCGAGTACGTTCAGGTGAGAAGAAACTCTGGATATAGGAAATTGCAAAAATCAGTACCGACAGCAAGATAAATATTTTGATCACATCATAAATGAAGAAATGAATACTGCCTCCCAAGCGGTCCTGTATAGTAAGTCCAAATACCTGCTCCACAAGGGTCTTGACCAAATTGGAGAGCCACTCCATCTTAAGTAATTGACTATTTAACCACTCAAATATAAACAAAAGATCACCTCTTCGTTTTGCTATTCGCTTATGGACAAGCAATCAGACGCCAGGGGACCACAGGCAGTCTAAATCTTTAGGCAAGTTATTATTTAACTACACCACATCTAACGTTAAACATGAATATATAATAATTTTATTATATATTCATGTTTTTATATTAGCAACCTAAAATATTTTAAATGAATATTTTTTGAAAATATCCTTGGCTTGGGGAAGTCTTGCAGCAATTCCTTAAGGAAAACAACTGAGCTGGGCTGGTTTGTGGCCACACCCATTTACCCCTATCATAAGTAGGTAGTAGGGGGGACATGTGATTAATCTAAGCAATGCCGTAAATCCCAAACGCGTAATTGATATTTGTCTTTCCGAAAAGCCAGCCAATAGGGTATGGCGGAGACCGGATATATGCTCAAGCACGAGACGGCGATGCGTTTCATAGGTATACGCATCGCCGTTTACTGTTTTATGTTTTCCGTTTTTCTGCCCTATCCTGGGAAACATCATAAATAAGGGGGATGTCTACGGAGCGTGGATTATTTATAAGGTAAATAAAAGTTAAAATATAATCGAGGTGAACAATATGGATATGAAAAGAAAAAAACAACTCCTTGAGGACTATAAAAATAGGAAACCGGAAATGGGCATTATCTCTTTTGGCTGTTCTGTAACTAAAGAAACATTTTTATGTCTTTCCAAAGATACAAAAGCCGATAGTAACAGCAATCGCTTTAAATTATCTGCAAATTGGCATCCTAATAAAAGGCTGCAAGAACTCTGGAATCAACATGGTGAAACAAATTTCGAAATATCGGTTATACGAGTTTTAAAATACGAAGACCCCAGTGACAATCATACCGAAGAATTAGAAAAATTGTTAAATCAGTGTTTAGATTTAAATAATAATGCAAGGAGAATATGGAAATGAACAAAAAAATTGTAATGACCGTGGATAGATACGACCACATAGATGGCAGAAATGCTTATCAATCGGAAATAAAAAGGCTGACGTTGGGAATGCCTGTATTAGAAGAAAATAAGAAGATACAGATTGCCGCCCAAATCTGGAAAGAAGATTCCAACGGCCAGTTGAAAATGGACACAGAGTTGCCAATCCATCAGGTATTAGACTTGATGATTTTCCTGAGCCGCGTTCTTTTATACTTTCGGGAGGCTTACCGACTTCCTCTACTATATGACCCGCAAAAGCCTACTGTCGAACGTATCGGCTTACAGGGAGACGTGATGCCCGTGGCCGTTTGCACGGAAAACCCCAATATCAATGAAGATATTCGGGTATTTTCACAGGCTCTAAATGATTTGGGGGAAATAAACGGAGAGCGTCTACGTGTGCTTACACGAATTTTAGAAGAAATGGAGTATTGCTAAAAATGGAGAGCCAAATGTTTCTGTCTCCGCACAGGAAATTGACGGAAGCTGAAAAAAACCTTGTTTGGAAGAAACCCCTGTCACACATCGAAAGTGAAGCAGAGCGTCGAATTTGTGCCGAAGTAAAACGAAACTGGCACAGCAAAGAAATGAAAATCACAAATA
>CAMKSY010000202.1 GCA_946415545.1 uncultured Pelosinus sp.
CTTCTGGTGCAACTGGTGCGGGAGCAAGTGAAGCAACTTATACTCTTCTGAAAAAATTACCACCTGACTTACAACAGTGGGGAAGTGCTGTAATTGGAGCTGCTGCTTCTAAAGTTACTGGTGGCAATACTCAGACTGGAGCTGCTACAGGATCTTCTGGAACTGCGAATAATGGACTTACACATATTGCAGGTGGAGTGCTTGATGGCATTGTTGACAGTCTGGAGAAAGATGGTAAAGGATTATGGGATACGTTTAATGATCCAGTTGCAGCAGCTGTGGCAATTAAAGATGCTGGAGAAGCACTATATAGCTTAGGGAAGGAACAGGGATTTGGTGCGGTATTTAGTGAATTGGGATCTGCTTTAAGTGGAGATTGTTTAAATAAATATAACACCATACAAAATGATTTTGCGAATGGAAACATAGATGAGGATATACGCGATTATCGTTTAGGTATTCTGGCGGGTGAAGTAACGTATCTTGTTGTCACTACTGTTCCAGCTCCTGAAAAACTTGCTATTAATCCAACGTTAGCAAGTAAGTTTGAAAAAATTGGTGCACTAAGAAAAACAGTGGATATTTCTAGATTTACTAATGAAGGATGGGATTTGGTTCGAGGAGGTAAATCCATCAATGGTCGAAACTACTCGGAACATGCGTTAGAGCGTATGGCACCAAATACAATTCAAGTAAGAGCTGAATTAGAGGCAAGGGCAGTGGAGAAAGGTTATTTACCGGGAACTCCGGAGTTTAAGAAGTATGTAGATCCACGAGGAATGCCTCCAAGTGTTGTGGAAGATGCGATACAAAATGGTACTCGTGTACCAGGAAATACGCCTTATACATGGGTGTGTACTACTAACGATGCACAAGTTGTAATCAATGATTTTGGAGATGTAATAACTGTAATTCCCAAATAGGAGGATTTTAATGTTTATTAAGTATAATGGATATGATTTATTAGAACTGTTTTGTAACGAACCGCGTATTATTAATAATGAAGCAGACATATTTAGCTATACAGCGGAAGACGCTTTTGGATTTAAGTTTTGCATGTATGTTTCAATATATGATCGCAATGTTGTATTACAATTAGACCATCATAATTATACTGAGCCTATATTTTATCTGGATTTAAAAGATGTAGAGAAATTGGAGGGGGAGAAAGAAAAACTGCTTATTTATCGAGAGAAAATTGCTAAACCAATTGTAGTATATTTTAAACCGAATTTTCAATTAGGCATAGATGTATAAAGATAGAGTATTGGTAGAGGTTCAACTAATAATATCTTCATTGAACATGCAGAATAGTTTATGAAAAAGCGAGGTCAGTGGACGTAAAAATCCACTGACCTAGTCTTGTTCTCAGGTGTCGTCTCGTGATCTAAATTAATCTAGATAATATTACCTATTGATAATCCGTAAAAATCAAATCTGGTCAATCAGAATGACTTAGACTCATTACCTCCACACAACGGACAACTACCCCCATATCCATTACCCATACAACTACCACAATAAGTTCCACCACATTCTTTACATTTCATCAAAGAACCCATACAAGGTGCATCACTATGACAATTTGGACATTTCCTCACGTTATCGTACATATCAATAAAACCTCCTTAGTAATAATGATTAGAT
The DNA here is from genome assembly GCA_946415545.1 of uncultured Pelosinus sp. Classification (GTDB taxonomy): domain Bacteria; phylum Bacillota; class Negativicutes; order DSM-13327; family DSM-13327; genus Pelosinus. Next base: position 1,648 of record CAMKSY010000202.1, read on the forward strand.
ATTATCAAGTACTAGGGAAAACGAACACGGATAAATCATGGTCAAGGTAAATTATCATCAAACCAGTAAAATCAAGGTTTAGTTCAATCTGACTCCTTAAATAATAATCATATTAAACAAAAATAAAAGCGATATCTCACATCAAACCGTGGAGATATCGCTTTTACTTATTTTCTTCAATTGGCGTAAAAAATTGTATTACATCTACCTCTAATCCATCAGCAATGGCGAATAGTACATCCAAGGAATAAAAAAGACAGAAGGGACGTTTCTTTTTTGACAACAAGTTATTATACTTGAAATAAGAGGTGATGAGATATGCCAAGAGAAGCGAGAAAGTTAAGTGAGAGTGGATTTTACCATGTTGTATTTCGAGGAATAAATCATCAGGATATCTTTGAGGAAGAACAAGACTTTGAATATATGTTAGAGATATTCAAAGTCTTGAAGCAAGAAATAGAATTTGAAGTGCATGCCTATTGTCTAATGACGAATCATGTGCACATATTGTTAAAAGAGAATCAACCAGGAGATATATCTACAATCATAAAAAGATTGTTAATAAAATATGTAATGAAATTTAACCGAAAATATCAAAGAAATGGAGCATTGATAGGAAGTAGGTATAAAAGTAAAGCAGTAGATGTGGATGAGTATTTTATTCCGCTGATAATATATATTCATCAGAATCCAATGCGAGCAGGAATAGTGCAAAAACTAGAAAATTATAAATATAAGCAGTTACTGTGAATATATAGGAAAACGAGAAATTGTTGACACCAGCCTAAGTTTAGATATGCTTGAGATAAAAGAACGGGTCAAAGCACATCAGCAGATGGTGGAAAATAAATTTGAAGTAGAAGGACGGAAAAAACTAAGTGGAGAAGAAATTCGGCAAAAAATCTTAAAAATCACAAATAATATCGTCCCGCAAAAAATAGGAACGCTGGAAAGAAGAGAACGAGATAAAATTTTAAATCAGTTAAAAAATGTGGGATTATCAATACGGGAGCTAGAAAGAGCGACGGGGATATCAAGAGGAATCATAGCCAAAAGTTGACGCAAAAGAAACGTCCCTAAGTGTCCCCAGAAGCTATGGACCTTATAAAAGAGTCTGGTGGCAAAGTAAATAGAATAGAAGGTCCGCATGAATATCCTAATCCACATAATTTTAATCATATTAATTACACAACTCCAAATGGTAAAAAAGGAACAATAGAAATACTAGCAGATTAGAGGGATGATATTGTGAATTTAGATGAGTTTAAGGAACAATTAGTAATTGTTCCAGTAAATGACGCCCAATATTTGAGAAGTGAATATATTAAATCATTTGTGGATGTAAATAGAAAATATTATAAAAAATACATTGAAACGTTAAGTGAATACTCTGATGGGTTATGCTATACGGGGTATTTGTGGGATTGCTTAAAAGATGTAATGGTCATTGACTTACAGTATATTGAATTAAAATCATCTGTAGTAGATAATGTATTTGTCTTTTGGGATATACATACTAAAGAAAGAATCTTTACTAAGGATTATTGGAGATTTGGTAAAGAGAGGGTATTGGGATTGAATTTCAATACATTATTGAATAACTTAGAATATTTACCAGAAGATATATACATTTTTGACAAAAGTTTTAAATGGACTTTAGTAATTACTCATGAGTTCGTCGATGAAAAAAGATGGTGCCTTAAATCAGGTAATATTTAATTGATAAAAAGAAAGGTCAGTGGACGTAAAAATTGATATACTCCCCTTGTAATAGTCAGTTTTTTTATTTAAACTGTCTACCACAAGGGGAGCATATCAAATCCGCTGACCTCTCTTTTCTTCTCAGGTGTTATCTAGTGATCAAAATCAACATGGATAATATTACCTATTTAAAATTAAATCTAGTGAATCAGAATGACTTAGACTCATTCCCTCCACACAAAGGACAACTACCCCCATAACCATTACCCGAACAACTAGAATCGTACTCATATACTGAGCATGTATAAGTCAGGTTTTAAAAGCATGAAAAGAGTGTCAACAACCCCGTCCCCTTGACACGTTGTTTAGAGCCTTAAAAGATTTTAAAAAGGTGGTACAAGTTGGGGAAACAGCTGCGTAAAAGCAAAAGTTTTTAGCTACATCGATGCCAACAGACGGACGATTACTTAACATATGGAACCTCCTGTAAAAAATAGATTTGAAGGATTATCCATTCCATCGTCAAAGATCACAGCCTTGCACGTGAAGCGGGAATATACTCCCAACCAGCTAAAACGTAAATGCTTTGGAAATGGATGAATTGTCTATGTTATGGGTATAGAAAAGATCTTCCCTGGGACAGGGACATTCATATCCTTCTTTCCTAATTATACATAAAACTGATCGTTCGGAGTTTTTCTGACCAATTTGGATAATCCTTCTGTACTATATCTTACAGGGGACAGGTTCTTTGTCCCACTTTATTCTGATCCAAATAAGCAGATCTATTCTTAAAATAGTTCTAAAATGCGACCAATTCCATTTATGACACAGTGTGTCTCGAATCTTAACATGTTAAGTTTGTACGTTCTTAAAATCTTTCTGCTCCAAGTTGACTGGACAATTGCAATCTAAGAACCAGAGCTATCCAATTCTTCCAATCATCCTTCTTAATTCTCAAGATTCATTGGGTGCACCCACATTATAACTCGTATTTTCGCAAGATTTTTGCGGACAATAAATGTAATTGATCTGTAATATTTATGTTTTTTTGTTAATGAACAGTTTATAAGATAGGAGGTTCGTATTATATGTGCGGAATCGTAGGATGGATTGATTGGGAAAAAGATTTGAGCCAACAAAAACAAATCATCGAAAAGATGAACAGCACATTACGTCATCGCGGTCCAGATGCAGAAGGTATTTGGCTTTCGACTCGGGCTGCATTCGGGCATCGCCGTCTTAGCGTAATTGATCCGGAATGTGGTTTGCAGCCAATGATTTATAAAACTGGTGATTATACCTATGCCATCACTTTTAATGGAGAAATTTATAACTATCAAGAATTGCAAAGAGAGCTAAAGACACTCGGTCACACCTTTTGTACGCAATCAGATACCGAAGTACTATTGCATTCTTATTTAGAATGGAAGGAAGACTGCGTTTCTCATTTGAATGGTATCTTTGCTTTTGGTATTTGGGATGATCGTCAGCAGCATTTATTTTTAGCGCGAGATCATATGGGTGTAAAACCCTTATTTTATGCACAGCGCGGCAGTGCTGTCTTATTTGGATCAGAACCGAAAGCACTACTGGCTCACCCACTGGTCAAGGCAAAGATAGACAAAGAAGGATTAGTAGAACTGTTTAATGTTTTTCCACTGCATACGCCGGGCTTTGGTATGTTCCGTGATATATATGAAGTTCGCCCAGGATATTCTGCAATTTTTAGTCAAAGCGGGAAACATATGACTCAATATTGGTCTTTGCATAGTGCACCTCATACTGACGACTTGCAGAGTACCACGGAACATATTCGCGACTTGCTGAAAGATACTGTAAAAAGACAATTGATTGCCGATGTGCCCATTGTTACGCTATTATCAGGCGGCTTGGATTCAAGTGGCTTGACAGCGTTAGCTGCCAAAGAATTTCAGAGGGAAGGAAAGCAGCTTCACACCTATTCCGTTGATTTCGAAGATAGTAAGCAATACTTTGTATCTAGCGCTATACATGAAAGCTTAGATGCTCCTTGGGTAAAACGCGTTTCAGAACATGTCGGAACCCAGCATCATATCATTACGGTGGATACTGCAGAATTGCTGGAAAACATCTTGGCACCTATGTATGCCCATGATTATCCTGCTTTTGGTCAAATCGAAACTTCAATGTATCGTTTGTTCAAAGCAATTAAACAAGATGCAACCGTGGCCTTATCGGGAGAGTCGGCTGATGAAATTTTTGGCGGTTATAGTTGGTTCGGCAGTAAGGATTTACTGCAAATATCTACCTTTCCTTGGATTGCTGCCTTTGGGAAAATAGAAGTAGCCCAAACAATACTATCCTGGTTATCTCCCGATGTACTGGAAAAGATTAATTTTAAAGAATATGTAGCCCAACGATATCAAGAGGCCATTGCAGAGGTTCCTCGCTTAAAGGGAGAAAATGAACTGGCAGCCAAACAGCGTGAAAGCTTTTACTTGAATCTCACTCGTTTTCTTCCAGTACTCTTAGATCGAAAGGATCGCTTAAGCATGGCTGCCGGTTTTGAAGTTCGAGTGCCTTTCTGCGATTATCGCCTGGTAGAATACGCTTGGAATATCCCCTGGGAAATGAAATTTGTTGATAACATCGAAAAAGGAATTTTACGCCGTGCCTTTGCAGATGTATTACCAGAGGATGCCCGCAATCGTCGAAAAAGCGGCTACCCTACCTCGCAGCATCCTGACTATGTAAAGGGAGTAAAAGGATTCGTACTAGAGATTTTGAACGATCCCAATGCACCAGTTCGGCCTTTTCTTAACGTTCCCATGATTAAAGAGATCGTTGGAGATAAGACCTCGAAATTATCTCACGTGTTCAATATAAATCCCCTGGAGCGGATTATACAAATTAACACTTGGCTGAAGGATTATCATGTAGAAATAGGTTAATTATGCTGAAAATCAAGCAATCTGCTAAAAAAATTGCTTTTATTAAACAGGACTGGAGAATACAGTATCATGACTCTCCAGTCCTGTTTTCTATCATTTTTTCTAATATGAATTGCGCAGAGAAAGCAACTGCCCGTTTCGTAATATTTTCACATAGGTGTGGAGGGTTATCTGGACTAAACCCTTGGGTTCTTAATTCATTACATAATAGACTACGGAAATGTACCTGGAATTTACGACAGAATTCATGACATATGGCTGTGATGTTTTCTTTATTCACATTTCTATAGCTTCCGTAGCTTCCGATAAACAGTAACGTTCCTTCAACTAAACCGCACTGAGAACCAAATCTGCCAGCATTTAACCCAAAGGCAGCATCTACGACCTGTGCATGCAGATTAGGATAAAACAATTCAGATAGAATTCTTAACGTTGTCACTGTGCAGCTAAGATCTTCATCCCAATAATAGTCATGTACTCTGCTATTGATTAGCTCCTGCACTCGAATTCACCCCTGCTTTCCAGTTTTGGGCTTAAATCATCAAATCACTTTACCATTTTTATACACCCTATGGTATCTTAGATTTCAACTCCATTCGTTGATTTTCCTTGTTTTAATTGTTTAGCAGAAAAGAAAAACCTAGTTTGTAAGAAAGTCTTAATCTTGCTCACGTTTTTAATAAAAAAAGCCTATTGATACAATAGATATATCCAATTTCTCTTTTGCGTAAGAGAAGGGTATCATTAAGAAAGAGAAAGGTTAGGCAGATGATCAATTGTCAGGAAGCAGCTATTATACTACAATAAGTACAAAGTGAAAATCAGGGATGTGGCAATTGGATGGATATACGGTTATTACAAACTTTTCTCTTAGTTGCAAAAATAGGTAACGTAACACAAGCGGCAGAACAGCTCAATTTTAGTCAGCCAACAGTAACAGCGCAAATTCGAGCACTGGAAGAGCATTTCGAGGTACTCTTATTTGAACGGGTCGGTAAAAAACTCTATATAACGAAAGCAGGTTTACGTCTGATTGATTATGCAGAGAAGCTATTGTTATTGTATGGGGAAGCGCGAGCAACCGTACAGGAATTTTCCCATGATAGAACGATTAAGGTAGGTCTTGGTACTGCTGTGGCAGCACATACCCTATCACCCATCTTGCGGGAGTTCCAAGAGCTGGTTCCGAATGTATCGGTTAGTATTGAACATTGTTTCAATATACCGATTACCATTAAAGGTATCTTGGATAATAGCTTTGATTTAGCGCTGGTTCATGACAAGATATCCAATAGCAGAATTCTGCAGTTTAGTGTTGTGGCCGAAAAATTGTTATGGGTGACTCATGCAAGTCTTTTAGCTACCTATGGCAACATCTTACAGCAGCAGCCTTTTATTG
>CAMKSY010000203.1 GCA_946415545.1 uncultured Pelosinus sp.
CATCAATATTTCTGGATTTTACTCCACCGACTTTTGTTAACTCACGCTCTTGCAAAACTCTTAAGAGCTTGGCTTGAACCATCAAAGGAATCTCACCGATCTCATCTAGAAAAATAGTCCCTCCGTTTGCTTCTTCAAATAACCCCTTCTTACCGCCTCGTAAAGCACCACTAAAAGCTCCTGCTTCATAGCCAAAAAGTTCACTTTCAAATAAAGTCTCCGGTAAGGCTGCACAATTAACCCGGATAAAAGGTTTATTATTTCGATGGCTGGCATAATGTATGCTATGCGCAAATACCTCTTTGCCAGTTCCACTTTCTCCGGATAACAGTATAGTCGCTGGTGTTGTCGCGGCGTGACGCGATTGCTCTACGGCAAGGGACATGGCCGCATCCGTTGCCACTATCGTATCAAATGTATAACGTGGCTGAGATCGGTTCACCAGCATTCGTGTGCGGGCTAGCTCTTTACTAAGTCGCTTAATTTCGGAAACATCATGAACAACCCCCACACTACCACATAATTTTCCTTTAATAATAATCGGTGAGACACTTGCTAAAACCTCCCGGTTACCTGGTCCCACTTTTAAGGGAATTCCACGTACTGCATCTAAAGTCTTCACCACCTGCAAGTGCATACTTTCTCCCTCTCGGATATCAACAGTAGACAACTTGCCAACTACTTCCTCCTTGGGCATCCCAATGACTTGAGTATAAGCCTGATTCACCATAATAATCTTTCCTTCTTGATCTGCCACCGAAATAGCATCCTGCGTAACATCTATGATTGTTTCTAAAAATTTCTGCATCTCATTTCTAGAGGTAAGTTCTTCCGTTAGCTGTTCTACTTCGGTAAACTCTCTAAACACTGCAGCCACACCTACAATAGAATTCTTTTCATCCCGCAGTGGAACGCGATTCGTAACAATGTGGGTTTCACCGATCATTTGTTTCTGATTCAATTCAGCAACTCCTGTCTCCAATACAAAATCGAGACGGCTGCCAGTAATAACATCTCTTGCAAGCTGTCCATATGCATCTTGTACAGGTATACCTAATATCCTCTCTGCTGTAACGTTAAAAAGAATAATAACGCCTATCTCATTGATAACAATCATTCCATCACTCGTTGAATTAAAAAGATCTTTCATTTGGCGGCTGCCAAAGTCCCATGCAGTTTGAAAAGCACTTTTATCTATACATTTCATATTCTCTCCCCCGTACAAATAATATATAGTACCAGAAATGAGATACAGAACACGAACTCTACTAAGCGCATATTTCCATATTAATTTACCAAATTCCTGTTTCATTTGTAAATTAATCTAAACAAGTACGCAATTTTATGCATTGTTAAATGCAAAAAACTGCGTACTTGTTTAGTCATAAGTCACATCTTATTTATATCAGAGACTATGCTTTCCATGCATTAACCAATTACCTGCTTGACCCCTGCTAGTAGTGCCAGCTCGTTCGATGCAGCAATGCCAGGTTTCTTTGCAAAAATTTTCTTGAATGCTTCCATAATTCGTGAAGTATCCACTATATAACCAAGAGCTGCATTGAGTGCTCCTAAAGCAACCATATTTGCCATTCTTGCATCTCCCAAGGAATTAGCAATTTCATTAGCAGGTACATTGTATGTTCTAATATCGTCTCGTTTGCTTTGTCGATCAATTAAAGAACTATTTAACACCAGGATTCCACCGGAAGACAAATAAGACTCAAACTTTTCAAAAGAAGGTAAATTCATTGCCACTACTGCTGTAGCTTCCGTGACAATCGGGCTGCCAATTGGCTCTTGAGAAATGATAACCGAACAGTTTGCTGTACCTCCCCGCATTTCTGGACCATAGGAAGGAATCCAGGAGACATGCGCCCCCTCCAGCATTCCTGCGTAGGTCAACAATTGCCCCATTACCATAACACCTTGCCCGCCAAACCCTGCTAGAATCATTTCGTGAGTCATCTTACTCTCCTCCTGCATCTTTAAATACACCTAAAGGATATTGAGGTATCATATTGGTTTCCAGCCATTTGACTGCTTCGACAGGCGTCATGCCCCAATTAGTGGGACAGGTAGATAAGACTTCAATTAAGCAGAAACCTTCCCCACTGTTTTGCAGTTGAAATGCTTTTTTGATGGCAGCTTTTGTTTTTGCCATATTTGATGGATTATTAACGGCAACCCGGGCAATAAAGCGAGTGCCTTTTATCGTGGACAGCATCTCAGAAATACATAAAGGAGTTCCAGCCTGATTCACATTGCGCCCGTAGGGTGAAGTCGTCGTTACTTGATCTACTAATGTAGTGGGAGCCATTTGCCCGCCAGTCATCCCATAAATAGCATTGTTTATAAATATGGTCGTAATCCTTTCTCCTCTGGCAGCAGCATGCACCACTTCCGCACATCCAATCGAAGCAAGATCGCCATCACCTTGGTAGGTAAATACGGTGGAATCTGGACATACTCTTTTTACACCTGTTGCTACTGCAGGAGCACGACCGTGAGATGCTTGAACTATGTCAAAATTAAAATAATCATAAGCCAATACTGAACACCCTACCGGGGCAACACCAATTGTTTGCTTCCGGACTCCTAATTCATCAATCACTTCAGCAATGATTCGATGAACAATCCCATGCTGGCATCCAGGACAATAATGAAAAGGAGTATCAGTTAACGATTCTGGTTTTGCATAAAGTTTAGTGCTCATTTCACTGCCTCCTTTTCTCTCATGATGAGGTTGATCTGATTATATATTTCTCTGGAGCTCGGCATCATACCACCCATGCGCCCATAAAAATGGACTGGTTTCATTTGTCTTGTGGCAAGACGAACATCTTCTATCATCTGTCCGGCACTAAGCTCTGCCACTAAGAATGCCCTTGTTTTTTCAGCCAGTGTGAATAATCGTTCACTAGGAAATGGCCACAGACTTATCGGTCGAAAGAGTCCCACTTTAAGTCCATCTCGTTTAGCCATATCAACAGCGGATCTAGCGATCCTGGAGGTAATACCATAGGCCACTACGATTAATTCCGCATCTTCTACGCTAAATTCTTCCCAGCGACATTCTTGTTTTATTATCTCTTGGTACTTATTTTGAAGATGAATATTATGTGCTTCTAGTTGTTCTGGCTTTAAATATAATGAGTTAATGACATTAGGCTTTGTTCGTTCTCCTAACCCATTTGCTGCCCAAGGCTTCTCCTGTGAAACCAAAGGTTTCTCTACAAGTTTCACCGGTTCCATCATCTGTCCAAGAGCACCATCACCAAGCAGCATTACCGGATTGCGATATGTATCTGCTAAATCGAAGGAAAGCATTGTTAAGTCTGACATTTCTTGCACAGAGTTGGGAGCCAGGACAATATTTCGATAATCACCGTGCCCTCCGCCTTTCGTAGCTTGAAAGTAATCTGCCTGAGCCGGTTGAATACTGCCAAGCCCAGGACCTCCTCGCATAATATTAACGATCACACAAGGAAGTTCTGCTCCGGCGCAGTACGAAATACCTTCTGCTTTCAAACTTATACCTGGGCTAGATGAAGAGGTCATCACACGCGCTCCTGCACCAGCAGCACCATATACCATATTAATGGCTGCAATTTCACTTTCTGCTTGCAAGAATACTCCTTCAACCTGAGGCATTCTCTTTGCCATGTATTCCATTAACTCGGTTTGTGGCGTGATCGGATATCCAAAGTAGTATCTGCAGCCAGCAACAATAGCAGCCTCGCCGATAGCCTCATTCCCTTTCATTAGTCTTGTTTCAGACATATTCACCACTCCCCATCTATTTATAAATTTCAATTACAACATCCGGACAAGCCTTAGCACACATGATGCAGCCGATACACGCAGAATCATCAGAACAAGTTGCTGGGTGATAACCCTTGCTGTTTAGAGAATCACTAATTACTATGATATTTTTTTTACAGGCAACAACACAAAGCCCACAGCCTTTACATCTGTCTTGATTAAATACCGGTCTTGGCATGATTCATTCCTCCTGTTTCCCATACCGATTTCCTCTCTGCCTTATACTCTACTATTAACTAATTTTATTAGACCTACGCCATATTCCTAGCTTTTCAGCACCTTTAATTAAGTCTTCACGAAAATTAGGATGAGCAATCCCAATAATCCTTTCAGCCCTCTCCCAAGTGGATCGTCCAGCCAAATTTGCCATTCCCCACTCTGTTACGAAGAAGTGAGCTTGTGTACGCGGATCTGTTACAACTGCATTTGTGGGTAGATCTACGACTATCCTCGATTTCATGAATCCAGTCTTTTTATCAATAAAGGTAGAATTGAAGCAGATAAAGCTTTTTCCTTCTTTAGATAAATAACCTCCATTTAAAAAATCAAGCTGTCCGCCCGTGCCGCTGATCTGACGAGAGCCCGATGTTTCAGCTGTCACTTGTCCTAAAATGTCCACTTCAACACAACTATTGATGGTAACAAGATTATCAATATTCGCCATCACATTTGGATCATTCGTATAGTCAATTGGATAGGAGGCCAATCCGCTATTTCTATCAACCCAATCATATAACTCTTGGCTTCCTGCGCAGAAAGCCCAAGCGCCTTTACCTTTATCAATATTTTTATAGCGATTGGTGATTTTACCTGCTTTTGCCATTATCAAATAAGCATCTACTAGCATTTCTGTATGTATCGCCAAATCTCGCAGATCAGACTCAGCAATCATTGTACCTACCGCATTAGGTAAACCCCCCACACCTAATTGAATCGTAGATGCATTTTTTATTTCTTTTATGATCAGCTTAGCAATTTTCTTATCCGTTTCTGTAGCTTCCGCAGATTGAATAACTGGCAAATCTGGATTATTACTTTCTACTATGTAGTTAACATCACTAATGTGAATACAATTTTCTTGTCCTCCCAAAGCAATTGGTAATTTTTCATTCACCTCTAGTATGATAATTTTAGCTTTTTCACAGATCGCTTTGGATGCAGAGTTAGTAAGAGAAAAATTGAAGTACCCATGCTTATCCATTGGGGCCACTGAGAACATTGCTACATCTACTTCTAAGCTCTTACGATAAAATAAAGGTTTATTACGATAAATCATTGGTATATAGTTGCACAAACCTAGATCACTCAATTTTCTTTCATAGGGACTAAAGTGCCAGCTATTATAAAAGAAATGTTCTCTTTCATTATCGGTATTAACAATTTCTAAAGGCTGTAATGAAAACCCTCCTCTAACCTTCACATTGAATAGTTCATTTTTTCGTGCTGCCAGCGCTTTATCTAAGGCCACGGGTTGGGCTAATGTAAAATTATAATCAACCCAATCACCAGACTGAACAACTTTAACAGCTCTTTCTGCAGTGGTTAATTTAGCACGATACTCTTGTATAAAATTCATTTGTTTCCTCCATAAAATTTATTCCAGCCTGGTTTTTTTAAGAATCATCTTCTTGCGTGTGATAAAAAAGTACTGCGTACCTTCCCTAATGTATTGATTCGCTGTTCAGCTAAAATGTCAGCGGCCTTATAAGTAGGTATGTTATCTCTTTTGGAAATAGCAATAATTTCTTCAATATTTCGATAAATGATTTCAACAGCCTTTAAGGCTCGTTCTTTATTGTAGTCGCCATTCAATTCATCTGCTATATTAATTACCCCTCCAGCATTAATGATATAATCAGGAGCATACAGAATTCCCTTACTGTGAAGTAGATCTCCATGCCGATTTTCTCCAAGTTGATTGTTAGCGGCGCCTGCAATAATACGGCACTTAAACTGTGGTATGGTATGATCATTAATGATTGCTCCAAGAGCTGTCGGAGTAAAAATATCACATTCTACACCATAAATAGCATCAGGTTTTACCGCTGTAGCTCCCAATTCTCTTACCACGCGTTCCACATTGTGCTCATTAATATCAGCTACAATAAGATTAGCACCTTCTTGATGCAGATGTTTAGCCAGATAATAGCCCACATGTCCAAGCCCTTGAAGTGCCACTGTTTTCCCTTTCAGCTGTTCACTTCCCCACACCTCTTTCGCACAGGCTTGTATCCCTTTTAATACCCCATAAGCAGTGATTGGAGAAGGGTCGCCGCTGGATCCGGCTATCGCTCCTACACCATTGACATGCTTGGTTTCCTGACTCACAATATCCATATCCTCAACACAGATCCCTACATCCTCCGCAGTGATGTAACGCCCATTGAGACTTTCAACAAATCGGCCAAAGGCTCTAAACAATGCTTCACTTTTATCTTTTTTTGGGTCGCCGATAATGACTGTTTTTCCTCCACCAAAATTAAGACCTGCTGCAGCATTCTTAAAAGTCATGCCACGAGCTAGTCTCAATGCATCAATCACAGCTTCTTCTTCATTGGTATAAGGCCACATTCGCGTCCCGCCCAATGCCGGCCCCAGCGTCGTATCATGAATTGCAATAATGGCCTTTAAGCCAGACGCCTTATCCTGACAAAAGACAAGCTGCTCATAGTCATAATGCTCCATAGAATTTATAATTTCCATACTGGTTCCCCCTTAGAATAATAATTTAAATTTTCTAACTTTTTCAAATAAATTGCAAGAAGCATGCCAATCAGCTTTCATTCTTCCTTATAGCAAAATCACTATACATTTAAGCACATGTCTAACCAATTATTCTGCAAAGATTAGCATACTTGCAAAATATTGCAGGCTATTTCTTGCAGATCTGTAGCATGTACAATTGCATCATATCGTTGGGAAATATTACGTTAACCGTAGAGAAGGAATATAGAGTATAATTTACTTAACTGACCAAAATCTACACTAAATAAGGATGAATACATGAAAATACAGCTACGATTTTCTCTTACATTTATAGCTCTGCTGGTACTTGGCATGCTTTCAACAACGATGACAGCTAATGCTTCGTATGGGTTTCAGAGTCAAAACATCGATACACTTCGGGATTATCAAAGCAAAAGACCTCTCAAGAATAAAGTAATCGTTGTTGACCCCGGTCATGGCGGTAGTGATGCTGGTGCCATTGGTCCTAACAATGTTACCGAAAAAAATGTTACGCTGGCGATTGCTCGCGATTTACGTGAATTACTTTCTGCTGGAGGAGCAACTGTCATTATGACTCGAACGTCTGATCGAGATGTTGCCGTAGATGGCTCTTCGGACATTGACGAATTGCAAGCTCGCGTCGATATTGCCAACCAGGCAAATGCGGACTTATTTGTCAGTATTCACACCGATGCATTTGCCGAACATGGAACAGGAACAACAACCTATTTCTGCCCAGGAAGTAACAGTGATCTTGCCCGTTTTGTTCAGGATAATATGGTGAGTCAGTTAAAGTTGTATGATCGAGGCTCCCAGCCAAGTGATTTTTATGTTCTCAAAAATACGAACATGCCAGCCATACTAACAGAAGCTGCTTTTATTTCTAATCCGAAAGAAGAAAAACTGCTTATTAATCGTGATTTTAATAAAAAGGTAGCGATAGGAATTTACAACGGAATTAAACAATATTTCATACAATAAGAAGGAACTATTATAAGTTCCTTCTTATTGTATTGAAAGGGGAAATTGTTTTTTATATTTGAATTTTAATCCAATCTGAAAGAGTTATACTGCTAGAAGTTTCTAAGACGAGACAAAACTGCAGTTCAAGATTTTTT
>CAMKSY010000204.1 GCA_946415545.1 uncultured Pelosinus sp.
TTTCTGAATTTTAGCAAGAATTTTATAACAATTGGCTCTAACATGGATAAAATCGTCGATCCCAGCTTCTTTATACACCAGTTGTAAATCTTCTGGCGGTAAACCTGCTAAAAATAAGGTAATCTGAGGATTGCCTTCTTTAATGAGTTTAGCCAAAGGTGGCACTAGTTCCGGATAGGTAGCATCTGTTGAGCAAATGACAGCAATTGTTGCCCCTGACTCCAAGGTAGCTTTAGCGGCTTCTTCCACCGTAGCAAATCCATTGTTTTTTAACATGGTAAAAGCGCCTACCTCTAAAAAGCCGCTGACAAAATCGGCTCGTGCCTTATGCTGAGGAATTTCTCCCATATTCGTAAGGAAAACCTCTACTGTCTTGCCTGTTCTTTCAATATAGGATTCAGTACGCTGGCGTAACTGTCTATATTGTTCGTCGGCCGAATGAATATTCATAGGATTAATTGATGTTGCATTCTGATTCTTACGAATCGCATTCGTAATATCTCCCAATGTAGCTCCGCTAAGAATAGCAGCAATGGCCGCCTCTAAAAGTGATTTTTCGGCTGTCCCCTTCAATGATGACTGCTCCATTTTTTCTATCCTGCTTTTACATTCTACGTCATCAATATCCATGCGATAGTCATTAATTTGGTTCTTACGCTGTTCTTTAAAAATACGAGCGTCAAAGGCAGGAACCTCTAATGGTTTTTCCAAAAGATTAGGATACATATTCGTTCCTAAAATGACATCTTTACGCTTGGCCAGACCATCTGCCCTGCTTTTTGCAGTAGCTCCTACCTGTTCCTGAGGCAAGTTTTGCTGCAAGGACTCTACAATCCCCCCTGCTGCCTCTACCTCTTGGAACAAGGTCCAGGTCTTTCCGGCTACTTCGCTGGTTAGCTTTTCGATATACCAAGATCCCCCTGCAGGATCAACTGGCTGCGTCAAATTGCATTCCTGCTGCAGCATAATTTGTGTATTACGGGCTATACGATGAGAAAAATCATCCGCTGGTCGCACGGCTTCATCAAAATAACCTACATGCAGACTGTCAACACCGCCTACAATAGCAGAGAAGGCTTCTGTGGTTGTCCTAAGCATATTTACATATGGATCATAGACACTTTTTGTAAAAGCAGAAGTTCGTGCATGAACATACATTTTTTGCGCTTCTTGGTCTCCGCCGAAGGCCTCGACAATTTGCGCCCACAACATACGTCCAGCTCTGATTTTAGCAATTTCCATAAAGAAATTAGTACCTACCGAGAAGGAAAAAACGATCTGTTTAGCAGCAACATCGATAGCGACGCCCCGCTGCTGCAATTTCTGCAGATACTCCACACCAGTAGCCAATACAAAAGCTAGTTCCTGTATTGCATTTGCACCACTATCATGATAAGGATGTCCTTGAACCAATATCGTTCTTAGTTGTTTTGTGTTATCTTGAGCCCAATTGACGGTTGCTGCCATTTCATCATAATAGGTATCTAACGAATGAGATAATTCACCTGCTGTAGCTAAATACCCAACTGGGTCTACACCAATGCAGCCTTTCAATTGATGATAATCTCTACCATTAGCTTTCATTAAAGCTACAAATAAACTGAGCAGCTGCATACCAGAAGTACCCGCATAGATTAACAATGGAGTTTTTTCTAAATCAAAGCCATGAAAGGCCTGCTGTACATCATCTAAAGTTGACAACGATATGCCTTTGCCTAGATAAGCATCATCGGCTTTGTCACCATCTATGCCATTCAAGGTCGCTTTATCGGCCACAACATGAATGGTCGTTCCACCTTTATTTAACTCATTCTGCAAAACTTCATGCATTTTCACAGCAAAAGGTTCGGCACATTCTTGGCTGATCTCCCATGGTTTGTCTAAGTATCCCATAGCATTGGAACCTCGTACAAAAGGAAAGCTGCCAGGCAAGGATTCACAATGAGTTAATCCTTCCAAATCTTCCAACCGATACATTGGCTGCAAATTAATACCTTCGTAGGTTTTGGTGATTAGCTTTTTCTCCCAATTTGCTCCTTTTAATGCTTTTTCTGACTCAGCCCGCCATTCTTCATAGGTGGGATAGGGAAACTCAGCAAAGAACCGTTCTGTCGGCTCTTCATGACCTGTTTCTTTATTCTCTACATTCTGATTTGACATACTTTCACCATCCATTTCATTCTCATTCTCTACTATTACTAAAGTATTTATTAAGGCTGGCTAATAATCCGCACTCGATCCACACTAAAGCTAGAGCGAATCAGCGGTAGGAATTTACTTTCAATTATCGATCGGTACATTTCTTTCTTTGTAATAAGCAGCAACATACCATTGCCTTTTTTTAGGCTACTCAAGGAATTTATATATTTTTCAAAATCTGCAGGCAACATCTGTTCTTTTAAATTATGCAATCCTGCCAATAGCTCCGGGGACTCTTGTGCAATTCGTTCTACCAAAGGTGTAAATGGTTCCCATTTCAGCATATCCACCTATGTACCTCTACTTTCTTTTTATATTCCTGGGAAAAGCTCACAGAACATGACGTATTTCATCACCCCCCTTTTCGAAATAAAAAGCTCTCAGCATAGGCCGAGAGCTTAAACGCAAGTACAGGAATAGTATTAATAAAGCCTGGCTATGTATAAATAGCCAGGACGAAAAAAACGCGAATCTTGCGCGTAAATCCCCTCCCCATCTCTCGCAGGTCAATCGGTGATTGCTATATAGGCAGTTCTCCTGACTTTGAATCATTGCTTTCCCATACCTTCCCAGAACCTAATGATTCCAGTGGCATAAAAATGGGTTTGCTCCTCATTACAGTGGCGGGACCGCGCCGGAATTTAACCGGACTTCCCTATTAAGCCCCAAAGGGCACCTATACCATCCATATGTGATTTTTATATCATACTCTGTAACCACTTTATAACAAAGACTTTACTTTGTCAAGTGCCTATAAAAAACTTGTGTTTAAATAGCTTTTATCACCGATTCACGAGTCCTAGCCGGAGCTTGGGTAACGTCCTGGCAGCCTCGTTTCATCGTTAGATCTCCATTCCTTTAATAAATCGACTTCTCAATCTGATAAAGAATTGACTAATTCAGCCACGGAGCGAGGCAAGCGCTGCTGCCCAGGTAGAATCATATGATTTTTTTTTAATTTTTCATAAACTTCTCCAAGAATCGGACGTTCATACCCCAGCGCCCTATGATCTGAGCGATTAAGTATATCATCAGGACTACCACCTGCCACCACTCGTCCCTCTGCTAGCACATAGACTAATTCTGCCCAGCCCCAAGCCCAATTCATATCATGCGTAGCAACTATCAACGTTTTTCCTTGGTCATATAGCATCCCCATAATTTCATTTAAATTCAATATCCCAGGATAGTCTAGGCCCGCAGTTGGTTCATCCATCACTAATACTTCTGGATCCATCGCTAGAACCCCGGCAATAGCCGCCCGCTTCTTCTGACCATGACTCAAAAAGTGAGCTGGTTTATCACCATATTCCAACAACTGTACAGCAATTAGTGCTTTTTCTGTCTGGCGACGGGCAACATCAGAGGCTAACCCCAAATTCATAGGTCCGAACAGTACATCATCGAAGACATTACCAGCGAATAGTTGGACATCGGGATCTTGAAAAACCAATCCCACCTTCTGCCGAAGCATAGTGACAAAAGAACGAGAATACTCATATAGTTGTCCATTATAAAACAAGTTGCCTGACCGGGGCCTTAGAATGGCATTTAAGTGTAAAAATAGCGTGGATTTACCAGCCCCGTTAGAACCGATAATCGCTACCCGGGTGCCACGGGGAATCGTCATATGGACATCGGTTAATACCTTTTTACCAAATTGATAACTAAAACAAAGATCGCGGACTTCAATGAGCGGAGTTGTTGTCATATCAATAATTCCTCACAGATAACGAGTTAATGGATTAATGTCGTGGCACATAGCCCTACAAGCACTCCAACAATTAGAACCAAACGGACAGGTCTCACAGGTTGCCGCGAATATTGGAATACCAATTGATCACTATAATTACGAGCAAGCAACGCTGTATATAGGTCTGCAGCAGTCATAAACGATTTTCTCCCCACATTCGCGGCTAGTAAACCGAGAGATTTGAGAGAATGTTTCTTATCTGCATATCCCAACCTCGATTGCTGCGCTAAATAAATCTGCCCAACACAAGCCCAAAATACAAAAATAAACCGATAAGTCAGTAAAGAAATTTCCATAAGCAACCGCAAGGGGGGAAAACGAGATAAATAGGCGGCAATATGTGCTACTGGCGTAGTCGTCGCTAACATGAATAGGCAGGATACTGCTGCCATGCTACGCAATAACAATTCCTGGGCTGTCAACACCCCATCCAGCGTCACGCCCAAATACAAGTGTCCTATTTTCCATAGCGTCAAAGCTGGGAAGGGTTGCATTGAACCACTGACAATCAAAGGCAACAAGGCAGTTAGCAAAAACGTGATGGGTGCTAGCCATAACGTTAGAAGATATCTCATGGGTATTTTTGCATATAACATTACAATCTGCATCAGAAAAATCACGGTGAGTAAAACAATTGACTGGGGGAGTACAAGTACAATCAGCAATGCCCCTCCACCCAATAACAATTTTTCTACCACGCTTACGTGGCGCAATGCATTATTATAAGCTAAATAATCTAAATACAACATATATCATCCTTGCTATGCATCACGTCGACACTGACAAGTGCAATACGATCTACGTGAATCATATAATTTAATAACCTCAGCAGGTCTTCCTCTTGTTTGCATTACCTTGTGAATTTCGTCCCCTTGAGATACCCAAAGAAGTAACCGATAAACCCAGCTCCAATGCTGGCTTGTAACGCAAACAAAAAGCTCTCTACCTCACCCGAAGGTGGCTCCCATACATTTTTAAACCATGGCTTGTACTCAGGGTTTATTTCACTGATCATGTCTGAGGCTTGATCATCTGCACCAGCAAACTCAGCTTCTTTTTGCAAGTAAAGGGGGAAAACCGCGAGAAAAACTACCAAAATTAGCAGGATTATATTTTGCTTTTTCATCATTCATGTTCTCCTTGATCTTGCCGCCATAAAGTAGAAAAACCTCGTTCCTTATTATCTACTAATGTATTGTACACTACTACACTCAATAAACCTTCGCACACTGCTAAAGGAATTTGTGTAATTGCAAATACGCCAATAAACTTCACGAAGGATGTCCAAAAGCCGCTTACGGGATCTGGAAATGCCAATGCTAATTGCCCCGCAGTAACCATATATGTCGTCAAATCACCTACTGTTGCTGCTAAAAATATTCCTACCTTTTTTGATAGCCCCATTGTTGTAGTCATTTTGAATAGCCCCCAAGCGACAAAAGACCCTGCAACACCCATGGAAAAAGTATTCGCTCCCCACGTAGTGATGCCACCATGTGCAAGTAGCAAAGCCTGAAAAACCAGAACAATTCCACTGAGCACTGAAGATACTGCCGGTCCAAATAGTACTGCACTTAGACCTACGCCAGTGGCATGAGAACACGATCCTGTGAGAGAAGGTATTTTTAACGCCGACAGCACAAAAATAAACGCGGCCGCTAATCCTAAGAGCATTTTTTGCTCAGGATGACATGTTACAATTTCCCGAATTTGCTTATAACCAATGAATAATACTGGTAATAGTATAATCAACCAGACCACTGCATGCTCTTTCGGAAGAAATCCTTCCATAATATGCATGGCGTAACCTACGGAAGGTACCAATAGACCAGCAGCAAAAAAATAAGCAATCATTACATATTTTTTCATTTTTTCTCCTTTCTTACTTATAAGCTCAAATTCCTAAAAGCATTCACGCTATCCTCTTTACACAAAAATGGGTTTCTCCCATAATCACTCCTGCCACCACAGCAGGACGAAATGATTATAAGAGAAACCCATTAAACATATTTATTTTCAGTAAAAAAGCACGCTGAAAATAGTCTATGAAATAGACTGCCCAAATAATCACCTTCCCATCGCTCGCAGGTCAAACAGTGATCGTTATATAGGCAGTTCTCCTG
This sequence comes from uncultured Pelosinus sp., assembly GCA_946415545.1. GTDB lineage: Bacteria > Bacillota > Negativicutes > DSM-13327 > DSM-13327 > Pelosinus. The sequence continues at coordinate 6,076 of CAMKSY010000204.1, forward strand.
GCTCTGAATCATTACTTCTCCAAACCTTCCCAAGACTCTCGTCTCAGTGGCATTACTTGAAGTCGCTCCTCATTACAGTGGCGGGACCGCGCCGGACTTTAACCGGACTTCCCTATTAAGCCCCGAAGGGCACCTATATCATCCATATAAATTTGTACTTATCATCATTAATCATGATTATTGTTTCCTAAGTAATAGTAGATTATACCGTAAGCGTCAATAAGCTGCTCATCATCTAACTACAGCTTATCTCAGCAAACATAGTAGTCTCTAAATACAATTGATGTACTTTTCCTAACACAACTAAAAAATCTCCAGCCTAAAAAAGGTCTGGAGATTCTCTCATTACTCTAGCACAATGTAACTCATACTGTATTTATTGGACCACATTTTGCAATTTCAATTGCATATATAATTGCTGTAATGTCATTTCTTACTTACCACCATTGTTAATCTCATATTATTATCTTTGTTAAAAATATTTATCTAGTTCATCGATATATCCTTGAGGTTACTTACCAATACAGTGGCGGGACCGTAGGCTTTTCACCAGACTTCCCGATTAACCCCCTCTAAGGGCACCTATATCATTACGATATTTTCTTGTTATTGTTTTTTTCACTTTATAATATATTTAAAAATTTATCAATTTCTTTTATCTTAATATTCCGCATCCAAGTAAGACTATTTATAGCACCCTATTACAACTATATACCGGTATTCATTTATAAAACTCCTACTTCTTTTCCTGCTAGCGTCTGCCTGGCTAAATGAAAAGAAAGACTACTTAACCCTACTGATAAATTCTCATTTTTAATTTGAACAGTAGATGGCACCTTAATTTGGCACGGAGCGAAATTCCATATTCCACGTACTCCGGCGGCAATCAGCTTATCGGCAACTTCCTGAGCATCAAATTCCAACACAGTTATAATGCCAATATCAATATTTTTTTCTCGTATCACTTCTTCCATCTGGTCTATATGCGATACTATTATTCCATTGATACTTGACCCTATTTTATTTTGCGCAACATCAAAGATAGCAGCCAGATCAAATCCCATTGAAGTAAAATTACAATAGTTCATCAATGCCCACCCCAAATGACTAGCGCCAATTACTGCAATCTTTCTTCTACAATGCAGCCCCAAAACTTCTTCAATGTTCCAGATAAGTTCCCCCACACAATACCCTTTACCTTTTTTCCCGAACTGTCCAAAAACCGTCAAGTCCTTACGTATTGTTTGAGGAGTGACCCCTAAACGATCCCCTAGCTCCTCCGATGATACAAATTCCTGTTTTTCTTCCTGTATTTGGAGCAAAATACAGATATATAAAAATAATCGATCAATGGTAGGCTTGCAAATAATCATAGTACTCCCTCCTTCAATAATCTTTATCATATAAGCAGTTAGAATTTCTATTTCTAACTATGCAAAAATGGGTTTCTCTTATAATCACTCTTGCCGTTTTAGCATGACTAGATGATCATAAGAGAAACCCATTACATATAAACATTTTCAGTAAGAAGGCAAACTAAAAATAGCCTATACAATAGACGTCTCAAATAATCTCCTCCCCATCGC
>CAMKSY010000205.1 GCA_946415545.1 uncultured Pelosinus sp.
GTATCAGCAAACATCTTTCCCACAACTGGAATAAAGGTTGCAGTTGCAAACTTAGCGGTTCGAAGAGCAAGTCCATCAGCAATGCTTCCTGCTGCACCTTGAATGGTAATAATACCAATAAAAATTACCATGGAAAAACCAAGTACAATCATACTCAATTGTTTTAAAACGCCAGATAGATTACTAAGACGATATGTATCTGATAAATAATTTAGGCATTCAAGGGCAGCGGTTAGAAATAACAATGGTAAAACGACATCTTTTACAATCACACTCATGCTGCTTATGACAAATAACATTAACGGTGTAAATAAACTCGCAGAAGTTAGAGCTCCTACACCTGCCAATAGGGAAATTAGTAGAGGTAATAATGATTCCATAAATCCAACCATATATTCTACTGTTTGGCTGGCTAATTTTAAAGCATTATAAAACGCAGTTAGTGCAATAGATGACATAAAAATAAAGCAAACACTATACGATAATATAGATATACTTGATTGTTCAAATGAATTCTGTAAGTTTTTTAATACTGCACATAATACAGCCAAGAATAATAATTTTCCCATTAAATGAGTGTTCAGCGTAACTTCACGAAAGAAATTTTGAACCAGTGCCTGCCACATATTTTGCCAGCTGAGATGTATGCCATTTGCAGCGATTGTATGAATCGTGTCGCTTGTTAATAAGGGTATATCGCCATTGAGTTCCTGATTTACTTTGGTAATAAATTGATTCACATGATCCGTAGAGATGGTTTCTAGTAATTGCTGCTCAATTTCGGAGCTACTTAGTGGTACTGCCATAACAGTTATGGTATTGGCCAGCAACAAGATTATAATTAATACAAATATTTTCATCTATATACCACCTTATGGAATCAATCTCACAATAGTATCCATTACTAAAGCGATAATAGGAATGGCCATTACCATTACCATTACTTTACCAGCAAATTCAATTTTGCCGGCAACGGCTCCCTCGCCCGCATCCCGACAAACCTGTGCACCAAACTCTGTAATATAGGCAATACCAATAATCTTTAGAATCGTATTTAAATACATTTGACTAATATTAGCCTTTTCCGCCATATCACGAAATAAATTTAACACAACTGTAATCTTAGTAAGTATTAACAGAAAAATAATGCTTGCTAAGGTTAAACTTAATTGAACAGCAATTTCAGGCTTCTCTCGTTTAATAATTAAGATCAGTAGCGTTACAATAAACCCCAATCCAACTATTTGAATAATTTCCACACCCTGCACCCCTTAAAATAGCTTAAAAACATCCTGTACAGTGTTGAATAACTTGCCCAATAATTGTACAACCCAAAGTAAGACTACAGTAAATCCAGCCAAAGTACATAAATGTGCCATATCTTCTTTACCTGCCTGCTTTAGTGCTGTATGAAAAACAGAAACTAGAATTCCTACACCAGCAATTTTAAATAATATATCCAGGCCCATTTTTCTCCCCCTTCACACTCACGTATATATACCTACAGATCTTTTATTGGGATATTGATACTCTAAATTAGAATAATTATAATCGCTAATCCTCCACATATACCCAAATATCTATACATTTTGGTATTGAGGTCCCGTAATTGTGTTGCCTCAATTTCAAATCGTTCTAATTGCTCAATGACTAAAGATAGATATTTTTCTTGTTCCTTACAGTTCATAACTCCTAGATTTCCCCCTAACACATAAAGTACTTCGATTTCAGGCTTTTTTAAAATCAAGGTTCCTTCCATCTCTCTTAACACTTTTTTGATAATATCTTCAGGCGTGAGAGAAGCATTTTTTTCTAATAGATTAGCAACCTGCTGAAAAAATTCTGCTATTGGTCCGTATATACCATTCGTAGAATTTGCAATAGCCTCATGTAAAGGTAAACAAGAGTAAATTATATGGGATCTTAATGAGCCAACACAAGTTATGATTTGTCTGAGTTGACGAGGCCTTTCTTGACAACGAGATGCCATTTTAAATCCAATATATGAACTTACGAGCAAAACTAAAAGGCTGCCTACCAATTTCAGCATGTATTTGCTCCTTCCCATAAGATTTTATTATTGCTACTGTCTATAATTTTCTTGATTGTACCAACGCGAGGGTGATCACTCAGAAGAATATATCGATGAAAATACTTATTTTGTAGCAGCTCTCCAACGTAAGGTCTATGTAATAATTCGTTAAGATCTTTACCATGAACAGTTGTTATTACACTGACACCAGCATTCAGAGCTTCGCATACAGCATGTATGTCTTCGGCTCTTCCTAATTCATCAGTAGCTACAACAGCAGGTGACATGGAACGAATTAGCATAAGCATACCCATTGCTTTGGGACAATTGTCAAGTACATCTGTCCTAATGCCCAAATCAACTGTACTAATACCACCTTTGCAGGCCGCTATTTCTGATCGTTCGTCAACAACCCCTACTGATAAACCTTTGTATTTTTCAGATCCCATACTAATTTGCCGAACTAAATCCCTCAAAATAGTTGTTTTGCCGCAGCGAGGCGGCGAAAGGATTAAAGTATTTAAAACCTGTCCTTCTTTTGTCATAATGTAGGGTATAATTTGATCAGCACAGCCTTTGACTTCTTTTGCGATACGAATATTAAGACCATTAATATTTTTTAGTGTCTTGACCTCTCCAGCATCAATAATTGCTTGTCCTGTCAATCCGACTCTATGTCCACCATCAATTGTTAAGAAGCCCATTTTTAGCTGATGCTCAAAAGCATATAATGAATTTTTACTCATAAGCTGTAATGTTCTTTGAATATCATCTTGATTACATAAATATGCTTCGTTGGAATTCACTACAACTTCTCCTAAGGGATTTAGCGTAATATCTTGATTTCCTAAAACAAGTAATAAGGGTTTATTCATTCGTAGTCGGATTTCTGTCAAATTCCTCAGGTACTCTAGAGATACGGCACTAATCTTAGAAATTAACTGTTCAGGTAAAACTGGATAAATTGATTGTTCCAAAATCTTTTTGATTAAAATATTTTTATTATCAGTCATATCTGCTACTTCCTTTCTTTACATAGATATGATGCAAAAAGAAAATTATACCAACCATAAAAAAAATCTCATATATTATGATTCTTTTTATGGTTGGTATAATAAAAAATGAAGAAGCAAGAAGGTTTGTCCTTCTTGCTTCTTCACAAAAATTATGTGCGCGTTTGAATATCAAATTCCCGGATGAATGCCGTATCTAAATTCAGAATTGACCGCCTGTCCATTATCCATATTACTTACTTCAATTTCTAAAGTGCTATCATATACAATATCACCACAATGAGGACATGAAACTTCCAGATCGTCATCAGATTCTAATAAACTAGATTCAAAGCTAACCGTTTCATGGCAGGAAGGACATTGAACTTCCACTAATTCTTCACCATCAATGTCTTCATAAACTTCATCTTCTAAATCTGTTAAATCGTCATCCATACTTTCTACATATGTTTCTAAATCTTCTTGTACCATTTGTATATTATTAAATTCTTCTGCCATATCATCAAGTACATCTATAATATTTATTAACAACTTCCCTTCAGCCGAACGCTCATTGACATTAAGCCCTTGTGTTAATCCTTGTAAATAAGCTACTCGTTCTTTAATGTTTCCCATAGACATAAAGCCCCCTCTAAAGTATAGTTATTACGATATTGTCATTATACCCATTTTTTTTATAGTTCATTCTTGCTGTTTTAAACTATCATATTACTTCTCTAATTTCTTTTTTAAAATAAAAAACTGTATTCTTCATTAAGTAAGAATACAGTTTCCTTTTAAAATTTATTAACAAACAATTCTAATATATCATTCTATGCTCTTTCTAAATATTCTCCCGTGCGAGTATCTACTCTTAGAACATCACCAATATTAATAAATAAAGGCACACGCACTACACAGCCAGATTCCATTTTTGCAGGTTTCGTACCGCCAGTAGCTGTATCGCCACGAATACCAGGATCGGTTTCAACAACTGTTAGCTCAACTGCAACAGGTAACTCAACACCAATTACCGTTCCCTGAAAAAACATGATGCTGATATTCATATTTTCTTTAAGATACTTTACTGCATCACCTAACTGCTCAGATGTTAATTCGCTTTGTTCATAATTTTCATTATCCATGAAGTTATAATTTCCATCGCTTTCATACAAGTATTGCATTTCACGACGATCCACATGAGCCTTAGGAAATTTTTCTCCCGGATTAAAAGTACGCTCAACCACTGCACCGGTACGTACATTTTTCATTTTTGTACGTACAAAGGCAGCACCTTTACCTGGTTTAACATGCTGAAAGTCCACTATTTGCCAAACATTATTATCAATTTCAATTGTTGCTCCTGTACGAAAATCACTACTTGATATCATCTTATTACCTCCACAATCCCATTTAATAAAAGTAAAGACTTTAATATAACTCTATTAACTGCTTATTACTAGCCGTTAATATTTGACACCCTTCATCACTAACTAAAACAGTGTCTTCAATGCGTACTCCGCCCCAATTAGGCAGGTAAATTCCTGGTTCAACTGTTACTACCATATTCTTCAATAAAACAGTATGTATATTAGCAGGAGAAAGCCTCGGTTCTTCATGAATATTAAGACCTAGCCCATGCCCTAATCCATGTCCGAAGAATTCACCATAACCAGCATTTATAATAATATTTCTGGATATAGTATCAACATCTTTGCCAATTCTTCCTGGAGCAACAGCCTGCACCCCAGCTAATTGAGCTGCCAAAACAATGTCATAAATTTCTTTTTGTTTAGCTGTAGCTTTTCCCATACAAATAGTGCGAGTAATGTCAGAATGGTAACCATGATATACAGCACCAAAATCCATCGTCACAAAATCACCAATTTCAATTATCTTTTCAGATGCTCTTCCATGAGGCAATGCTCCACGCCTGCCAGAAGCCATAATGGTATCAAAGGCTGGTTTTTCTGCACCAAGTTTTCGCATATAATATTCTAATTCTAACGCTACTTCCTGCTCCGTCATACCTGGTTTTATAAAAGAGACAATTCTAGAAAAAGCATTATCAGCAATTTCCACAGCTTTTTTTATCGATGCAATTTCATTTCCATCTTTTACCATACGCAAGGCATCTAATTGAACAGGAACTAGATTAACAGAATGCAAGTTGTTATTTAGTTCTTGATGCCCATCATAGGTAACAAAGTCACTTTCAAAACCTATTGTAGAAACTTCTAGTTTGTTAATCATTTCCGTCAAGGTTTTACCAATAGTATGGTAACGAATAATTTCATATTGCAAAGCTTGTATAGTAGCTTGTTCAATATAACGAAAATCAGTTAATAAGAGGTTAGAATGATTCGAAACTAACAATATACCTGACGAACCGCTGAATCCACTAAAATATTGTCTATTCTCTGGCTTCTGAATCAGCATACATTCTAAGTTATGTTCGCTCATAAACTTACGAAGCTTTACTAATCTTTTTTCCATATTAATTCACGTTGCCGATTGAATCAGCAACTTCCTCCAATGCCAAAAGATAACTATGCATTGACCATAAGCAAAAATATTTCGATTCGTGATTCATCATATCACAGCCTTAGCAAAAGAATTCATTATCTTTTATATTTTATCATAAATTTAATTTGTTGCCTAGTTCTTTGTACACTGCTAAACATTAAGCGATTCTCTCACAACTTGCTAATCTCTTTTATAATTTCAGAAAACATAGGCGCAGCGATATCACTACCAGACATACCCTCCTCAACGAAAATAACTACTGCATATTGAGGGTCCTTTACTGGAGCATAGCCAGCAAACCAAGCGTGATTAATGCTTTTTCCATCTGTATTTTTCCTTCCAGTTTCCGCTGATCCCGTTTTACCCGCTGATCCGATCCCCTCAACATAAGCTGCTTGACCTGTACCATAACGAGTGACAGCCATCATCATATCTTGAATTTGTACGGCAGTTTTAGAGGATAATATTCGAATACCTGGAGGCGAATCGTATGCTTTTATAACTACACCGTCAGCATTAGTTAGTTTACTAACAATATAAGGCGCTACTTTTATACCATCATTAGCAATGGTAGCTATCATGGAAGCAATTTGTAGAGGCGTTGCTTCTAATTTGCCCTGACCGATAGCTAAATTGGCAAGTTCACCTGAATAAAGATTGTCAGATGGTGGTAAATAGCCTTCTGCCTCATCATTAAAATCTACACTCGTCTTATGACCAAAGCCAAATTTTTGTGCGTAAGAAATTAGAGATTCCGCACCTATCTTTAAACCAACCTCAATGAAAACAGGATTACTAGAATATGCTAATGCTTCTTTAAACGTTATTTGACCGCGCCCCCCTTTATCATAATCCCAGCCATTAAAGCGTAAATGATCAACTTCAATATATCCAGGATCAAAAAATATATCCTCTGGCTGTATATTTTTTTGTTCTAAGGCAGCAGCTGCTGTTACCAACTTAAATACAGATCCAGGTTGATAAGGGGATATAGCTCGATTTAGTAAAGGTGCGCTACTTTGCTTTAGATACTCCTCAAGATGATTTGCATTGAAATTAGGTCTTGACGCCATAGCCAGTATTTCGCCTGTAGTAGGACGCAATACGACTACAGCTCCCATGATACCATGTTTGTCTATTATATTTTCTACCGTTTTTTGGATTTGTTTATCTAAGGTTAGTACCACATTACTTGGGTCTGAATGGCTTGATAATCGCAATCTCTTATAGCCAAGTCCTGGAATAATTTGTTGACCCGCATCTACGAGCGCTGCTGCATATTCTGGCTGATTGCCTCTTAATATATCATCATACATGCCTTCAATACCGCTAACTCCTTGATTATCTGCAAGATTAATATAACCTTTAACATGTGCAGCTAAAGGAAGATATCCGTATCTAACTTTCTCTGCTACTATCACAATTCCAGGAATTAATGCCTTATTTATTTTTTCTCCCATGGCAGCATCAATTTTATTTTTTATTTTAAATGGTCGATGATTTTCTGTAATGTTAGAAAAAAGAATCGGTTCTGCGATTCCTGTTAATTCGGATAATTGTTTGGCAGCTATTGCTGCATTTAGTATTTGTCCTGGAAAAACAGCAATTTTATAATGTTGTTCTGTATTTGTTAATGACAAGCCATTTCGATCTACAATTTCTCCTCGTGCCACCTCAATAGGCACTTCCTGAATACGCATGCTCAAACTCTGCGTTACTAAGTTATCGTTTTCAATAACTTGAAGATAAAATAAACGTATAATCAATAAGCTACCAAAAATTACAAAGAAAATTAACAATTTATGAATGCGTAAATTGTTAAATGCCATACTATCACCTCAATGATAGTATGGCATTGCTTGGTAAAATTATTAATTTTTTATACGTAATCAAAATCAATTGGAAGATTTGCTAAGATATCCTGCACCTCTTTGCAAGTATCAGGTGTAACACGAATACGCAATACCCCGATTGTATCTTTTACGGTTGTCACTACCCCAAAATATTCATAACCTTCCATAATGCGATTCAGATAATTAATATGCTTTACATCAAGACGAATCATAATTTCCTCATGCATTTCTTTGTACCTCACGTCTTAACAT
>CAMKSY010000206.1 GCA_946415545.1 uncultured Pelosinus sp.
TAATAATATATAAAACGACAAATCTAATTATATTTTGCGAAAAAATACCGTTTAATTATAGTTAGTAAACCAATTATAAGTTACGTATTTGCCCCCTAATTATTGTGATCTTATGGATTGGTTAATAAATATGTATCTCTGAAACCAATTTGAATTTTTAAATTTAGTAAAGTAAAAATACTGGGTAAAGAATATTCTACACCCAGTATTTCATGTATACTTTTACTATTATTTATTGTTTTAAGGTATCATCCAATTTAGCCAATATGCTTGTACATAAGTCATGATACCGACAATAACAGCCAATACCAAAGAATGTTTTACTGTAAAACTAAATAAATCTCCTTCTTTGCCAACAAGCCCAGTTGCTGCTGTAGCCACGGCGATACTCTGTGGTGAAATCATCTTACCACAAACACCACCTGATGAATTTGCTGCTACTGCTATAATCGGATCAATGCCAACCTGTTGGGCAGTAACAGCTTGCAAATTGGAAAATAACGCATTGGCAGAAGTATCGGAACCAGTTAAGAATACACCCAGCCATCCTAAAAAGGGTGAGAAAAATGGAAATAAAGAGCCTGTACCTGCAAGAAATAATCCTAACGTAGAGGTCATCCCCGAATAATTCATAACATAGGCCAAACCAAGTACACTGGGAATTGTAATAAATGGCTTTGTCAATTGCTTAAATGTTTCAGCAAAAATAGAGATAAACCTGCCAGGTCCAACTCCCAATACCGCTGCTGAGAATACACTGGCAATAAATAATCCAGTACCTGCGGCACTTAACCAATTGATCTTATAAAGAGCTGCCATAGGTGTTGCTTGTTTGGCAATCGGTGCAACCTGTACAATCATCTTATCTAACCCTGGCACCAGCCATTTAATGGTCACTCCGTCAAGAACTGCAACCACAGGTTGTAAGCCCCATAAGATCACCATTATAATTAAAATAATAAATGGTGACCATGCCTTCACTACTTTACTAAATGTTAATACCGATCGATTAATTGCCAGAGTGGGAGGCGGCTCATTCTCGAAGCGCCAAATATTCGCAGGTTTCCAACTTCTCAGAAATATTGTTAACGCTATAATACAAGCTAGAGAAGATAAAATATCAGGAAGTTCTGGTCCAATATAGTTTGAAGAATACCATTGTACACCAGCAAAAGATATACCTGCTATTAAACAAGCTGGTAAGACCTCTTTCATCGCTTTCCAACCTGACATAAGAACAATTAACCAAATGGGGATAATTACTGAAAGGAACGGCAATTGTCTTCCCACCATAGCACTAATTTTCATTACATCTATACCTGTAACTTGTCCTGCAACAATAATCGGAATCCCAATAGCTCCAAAAGCTACCGGGGCAGTATTTGCAATCAGGCACAGCCCTGCTGCATATAAAGGATCAAAGCCAAGACCTACCAGCATGCCCGCAGAGATTGCAACAGGAGCGCCAAAACCTGCTGCTCCTTCTAAAAAGGCACCAAAACCAAAAGCAATTAACAATGCTTGTAGCCGTCGATCGTCCGTAATGGTTGCAATAGAATCTTTTATAATTTCAAATTGTCCAGTCTCAACGGTTAAATTGTAAATAAATATAGCCGTGATTACAATCCAGAAGATAGGGGAAATTCCATATAAAGCTCCCATAGCTGCTGCTATAATGGCTAGATTAACAGGCATTTGATATGCTAAAACGGCTACTAATATAGCTGAGATCAAAGCCATCACACCAGCAATTTGTCCTGCAGTGCGACGAACTGCTAACAAATAGAACATCACGATAATGGGGATAGCTGCTAATAATGCGGAAAAAACTAAACTATGCATCGGGTCATAGATTTGTGTCCATTCCATGATCTAATATGCACTCCTTTAGGTTAAGATTTCAATCATTACGAATTGCATACAGAGTCTTAGTTATGTTATGCATGCTTCAATAGACAAAGATTTCATCGTGACTTCTTGGTCTACTAACTTAGTTTGACCAAAAGCAAAATATATATTAATTTAAAACAAAAAATAGCTGCGCACCTTTTCAAGTGCACAGCTATTTTTTGTTTTAATTAGTCTTTGCCAGTTTTTCTTACTATCGATCACAACCTGTTAGTTATGGTTTCCAATCAGACATCAGGGAATCATCCAACTGAGCCAATAAGCCTGCACATAGGTTATGAGACCTACAATCACAGCCAAGACTAGAGAATGTTTTACTGTAAAACTAAACAAGTCGCCTTCTTTGCCAACTAATCCTGTAGCTGCGGTGGCTACAGCAATACTTTGTGGAGAAATCATCTTGCCGCAAACCCCACCTGATGAATTACCCGCTACTGTTAAGATTGGATCAACACCGATCTGCTGTCCGGTAACGGATTGCAAATTGCCAAATAACGCATTGGCAGAAGTATCGGAACCTGTTAAAAATACTCCTAGCCACCCTAAAAACGGGGAGAAGAATGGAAATAGCGAACCTGAGCCGGCAAGGAATAGACCTAGAGTAGAGCTCATTCCTGAATAATTCATAACGTAAGCTAAACCTAGAACACAAGGAATAGTGATCAAAGGTTTCAATAACTGATTGAAGGTTTTTGCAAAAACAGCAATAAATCGGCTAGGACTAACACCTAAAACAGCAGCGGTAAGAATACTTGCAATAAATAAGGCTGTACCTGCAGCACTTAACCAATTAATCTTATAAAGAGCTGCCAAAGCTACCGGTTGTTTTGCAATAGGTGCAACCTGCGTAACAAGCTTATCAAGACCCGGTACTATCCAATTAATAGTTACAGTATTTAGCGATGCTACTACCGGTTTTAATCCCCATAAAATAACCATTACTGTTAAAATGATGAAGGGAGACCATGCTTTTAAAACCTTGCCAAGAGTTAAAGCAGCTCTGTCAGCGACAAGAGTCGGTGCTGGCTCATTTTCAAAGCGCCAGATACTGGCAGGCTTCCAATATTTTAAGAATATTGTTAAAGAAACAATACATGCAAGTGAAGATAAAATGTCGGGAAGTTCTGGCCCAATATAATTAGAAGAAAACCACTGAACGCCAGCAAAAGATACGCCAGCTACTAAACATGCAGGCAATACCTCCTTCGCAGCCTTCCAGCCAGACATCAAAACTACCAGCCATATAGGAATGATAATTGATAAAAACGGTAATTGGCGTCCTACCATAGCACTAATTTTCATAGTATCAAGTCCTGTAACCTGACCAGCAACAATGATAGGAATACCAATGCCACCAAAAGCTACCGGAGCAGTATTGGCAATCAGACATAATCCTGCAGCATATAAAGGATTAAATCCAAGCCCCACCAGCATGCCCGCTGAAATCGCTACAGGAGTTCCAAATCCTGCTGCACCTTCAAGAAAAGCACCAAAACCAAAAGCAATTAAGAGAGCTTGCAGGCGGCGATCATCTGTAATCGTCGCAATAGAGTCTTTAACAATTTGAAATTGTCCCGTCTCTACCGTAAGGTTATAAATAAAGATAGCAGTAATTACAATCCAGAAGATAGGGAATATTCCATATAAAGCTCCCATAGCAGCTGAGGTAATCGCTAACCCTGGAGGCATCTGATAAACAAAAATAGCTACTAATACAGCAGAAACTAACGCCAAGGCACCAGCAATCTGTCCAGGAGACCGTCGAATAGCTAGTAAATAAAAAATTACGATAATAGGAATAGCTGCCAATAATGATGAAAGAGCAAGATTCTGCATAGGATCATATACTTGCGTCCAATTCATTCAGTAACACCCCTTTCTATTTACCTTATTAACGATTAGATGAAGGATATAATAATGCCTTATGAGCTTCTACTACTATACGATCACCTCCTTATCTCTATTTCTTTTATAAATCTTTACAAGTTATGCACCTCCTAGATAAATAATGTCTTATTATCAATTTAAGAAAATTATCTAAAAATACAGAATTTTTATTTTATTCTCCGTTTTTCTACACTAGCTAAACAATTCCCTCTTTTTTTACGATTTAATGATAAATTACTTTTTTCACTATATGAAATACTAAAATAAGCAGCAGCACATGTGTAATCTACCACGTGCTGCTGCTACGGTTTATTATGATGATTAGTCTTTAAAATATTGCATACTAATTTTTTTCCATTCTTTCGTACTAAATAGCATGACATATTCCTGCAACCCTGTACGCTTAGCGATATCTTCCGCTAGCACCTTACAGTCCTTACGAGTATGAGCATGAAGCATTGTATAAAAATTATAGGGCCAGCCAGGTTGGGATATCCTCGCATAGCAATGGGATACTACTGCGTCCTTTGCCAGCATTTTTCCGATTTCAGCAATTCGCTCCTCTGGAACAATCCACGCACATAATGCATTGGCTGCATAGCCAACTTCCCGATGTCTAAGAACAGCTCCCATTTTACGAATTTTGCCAGTTTGATGGTATTCTTTCAATCTTCCCAATAGTTCATCTTCGTGAATCCCTAATCTTTCTGCGATTTCCCGATAAGGTTCAGCCACTAAGGGAAAGTCTTCCTGCATAATCACGATAATCTTTTTATCTAATTCATCCAGCATATGTCACCTCTTTTCCAGCTTATTTGAAATCCGCTCTCATTTTTCTAGGTTAAAGAAAACTGTACACTCACTTTAAACTTCTGAGTAGCTGGCAAATTTAGCAACCGCACGACACCATCAAGATTACGAATGGTTTCTAATATTTCATCTTGTTTCAAAAGATTTGGACTTAATAGCGTAAACCACAGGTTTAAATCTGCTTCACGTTCATAATTATGAGTAACTCCATAATAAGAATTAATCACTCCTGCCACTTGAGCAAGACACTCTTTTTTTACCTCTAATGCCACTAAAGTGCCAATATAACCGAGCTTGGTAGAATCAAAAAAAGGACCGATGCGGCGAATGAATCCTTGTTCTTTTAAAAATTTCAGTCTTTCAATGACAATTGTTTCCGTTGTTTCTAGTTTTTTTGCCACTAACGCGAAAGGACGCTTCTCAAAAGATAAATCTGTTTGAATAATATTCAATAAACTCTTATCAAATGCAGTAAGCATAAACAACTCCTTTTTATTTATTTTGTACCAAATAACCCTTATGAAACAGTCAGAATGCCATAACATGGTAAGTGTAACGGCGCTTAGTAATAGATAACATTCTGATTGATATATACAAAGTAAGCATGTCTATCTTGTAAAATTCCATCTATATACCTTAAAAGAAAAGAACCTGGATTGCACCAAGTCCACTCCTTTGCTCAAAATCAGCAGTGAATTGTTAGGTATTCCATCAAAAAGGAGAACAGCTCATGCTATTCTCCTTTGCATTTATATTTTATTTTAACAGAATCTGCCCAATTACGTCAAGTAACTCTGGACGCCCCAAACCCTTTTCGGAAGAATAGGCAATAATATGATCACCTTTCATTCCTAATCCCTTACGAATTGCTTCCACATTTTTTTTAACAGCCATCCGATTGAGTTTATCGGCTTTTGTTGCAATGATTTGCACTGGTACGTCATTTTCAATTAGCCACTTATAGGCACTAATATCGCTCTGCATTGGATCATGGCGAATATCAATTAACTGACATACGAGCTGCAGCCTGGGAGACTTTAATAAATATTCCTCAATAAATTTTGCCCATTGCTGCCGATTGGATTTACCTGTACGGGCATAACCATATCCTGGTAAATCTACCAGAAAAAAATCACGTTTATCCGTATCGCTGAGTTTAGCCATCAACTTATAGAAGTTAAGAGTTTGGGTTTTCCCCGGGCTGCCACTTGTACGTGCTAACCCGTTACGTCTTGCTAATGAATTGATCAATGAAGATTTTCCTACATTAGAACGCCCCATAAATGCAATTTCATGTAGTTCACCTTCGGGATACTGAGCGATTTTTACAGCTGATGCAATGTATTGCCCACTGGTAATATTCATATCTTTCTTTATTACTTCACTATTCACTTTTGCTCACCAATGCCGTTTTTAGCACCTCATCCATGTGTTCCACTAATACGAACTCTAAATGTCTTTTTACATTTGCAGGTATTTCGTCAATATCTCGTTTATTTTCCTTCGGCATGATGATCGTCTTAATTCCGACACGATGAGCAGCTAATACTTTCTCTTTAATACCGCCAACAGGCAGAACTCGACCTCGTAATGTGATTTCTCCCGTCATTGCAACATCACTTCGTACAGCCCTGTTAGTTAACGCTGAGACCACTGCTGTGGACATACTAATGCCTGCTGATGGTCCATCTTTAGGGATCCCCCCTTCTGGTAAGTGAATATGGATATCTGTCTCCTCCTGAAAATTCCCATCAATACCTAATTCTTGAGCACGAGTGCGAATGTAGCTAAAACCTGCCTGTGCCGATTCTCGCATAACTTCACCCAGCTGCCCTGTCAGTAATAATTTCCCTTTCCCCTTCATAACAGAAACCTCAATTGCAAGTACATCTCCCCCGACTTCAGTCCAAGCCAATCCTGTACTTACTCCTACCTGGGGCTGACGCTCGGCCTGAGTATGACGATATCTAGGAGCACCTAAATAGGTGTGCAAATTTTGCGCTGTTACTTTGACATTCGTACGTTTTTCTTGCACAATCTGACGCGCTACTTTACGGCATAATGTGGCAATATTTCGTTCCAAGCCACGTACACCTGATTCTCGAGTGTAATCACCAATTATTTTTTGCAAGGTAGTATCAGAAAAAACAATCTGTTTATCCGTTAAGCCATGATCCCGTACTTGTTTAGGAACTAAGTAACGTTTTGAAATCTCGACTTTTTCTTCTTCTGTATAGCCAGGAATATTAATAATTTCAATACGATCCAGCAGCGGCCGAGGAATGGTATGCATCACATTCGCAGTTACTACCCACAGAACCCTGGAAAGATCATAAGGCACTTCTACGTAATGATCACTAAATGTATTATTTTGCTCGGGATCTAAAACTTCTAACAGCGCAGCAGATGGATCCCCTCTAAAGTCCGCACTCATTTTATCAATTTCATCCAATAAGAATACTGGATTTTTTGAGCCCGCAGTACGTATCCCTTGAATAATTCGACCTGGCATAGCTCCAACATAAGTACGGCGATGACCGCGAATTTCAGCTTCATCTCTTACACCACCTAAAGAAACGCGAACAAAATTTCGATCCATCGCTTTAGCAATCGATCGAGCCAAAGACGTTTTACCTACACCGGGAGGTCCCACAAGACAAAGAATTGGCCCTTTCATGGTTTCAGTTAATTTTCGAATCGATAAATATTCTAAAATACGTTCTTTTACTTTTTCTAGACCATAATGATCTTCATTCAATATTTTTTCAGCGTTATTGACATCCAGCATGTCTTCAGTCTCTTTAATCCAAGGCAATGCTAACAAGCAATCAAGATAGGTACGAATAACTGCGCTTTCCGCCACCATCGCCGGCATTTTCTCAAGACGTTCAATTTCTTTATTAATTTTTTCTGCAACTTCTTTAGGAAACTCTTGCTCTTTAAGTTTATTCCTGTATTCTTCCACTTCAGCTGCCCGATCGTCTTTTTCACCTAATTCCTTCTGGATGGCTTTTAAC
>CAMKSY010000207.1 GCA_946415545.1 uncultured Pelosinus sp.
CGAATATTGATAACTGGAATTAGTGGATTCGTGGGAGGCGTAATTGCTGAGCATTTAGTTAACCAAGGATATGATGTGGTAGGACTTAGCAGATCTCCTTATAAGAATAGTAGCCTAGTAAAAACTTTACAGGCTGACATTGCTAATATAAATTTTATTGATCAGGTTCTAGAAAAAGTACCTTATTGTGATGTTATTATTCATGCTGCTGCAGCGATAAACAATAATCTTTACGTACCAGAGATTTCATTGACAAATTGTTTAGGGACTCAGCAAATGCTGCATCTCGCTCACATATGGAAAGTAAAAAAGTTTATCTATCTATCGAGTGTTCCTGTTATTGGAAAGCCAAAGGAATTGCCTATAACTGAGAGACATCCGATTGATCCACTTACAGCCTACCATGCTTCTAAACTATATGGCGAATCTCTAATAAAAATCTCTTCTAATAATAGTGAATTTAAGAGCGTTATTTTGCGTCTTACTTCTCCCGTTGGTAAGGGAATGCAGGATAACCGTATACTTTCTTTATTTGTTCGCAAGGCATTGTGCAATAGTCCCATTATGATATTGGGACAGGGAACTCGGCAACAAAATTATGTGGATGTACGTGATATTTCTTTGGCGGTGAGAAGTTGCGTGGAGCTCAATAATGCAGAAGGAATATTTAATATTGGTGGAGAAAAGAGCATTTCAAATTTGGAGTTAGCTTCAACTTGTATAAAGACATTGAAATCATCGTCCCAAATCATATTTACGGAGGATAATGATATCGAAGAAGGGGTCAACTGGAATGTTTCAATAAATAAGGCAAAAAGAATTTTAAACTATAGACCTCAATATACAATTGAGAATTCTATAAGTGAAATAGGTGATAGTTTTGCGCGTTGCAATTATTAGTGATATTCATGCTAATTTTGAGGCACTTTATACTTTAAAGGATGTATTTGCAAGTGTCGACAAGGTTGTATGCTTAGGAGATATAATAGGATATTATTGTCAGGTTAATGAAGCTATTGAATATATTCGTGAACTTGGTGCCATATGCGTTCTTGGCAATCATGATAATTTCTTGGTAAATGGATGTCCCAAAAATAGTAACGATGCAGTGCGATTTGGTATTTCTTATGCTCAAAAAGTTATTACTTCTAGCAATTTTGCATGGTTATCCTCTTTACCTTTACTTTGGGGCGGATTAATAGGAGAGAGAGCTTTCTTATTGGTACATGGCAGCCCATGGAATCCTCTAAATGATTATTTATACTCCAATAACCCAGCCTTAAGAGGACTTTATGAATTTTTGGGGTATGATGTAATTGCATTTGGACAAACTCATCGTGGGTTGAGGATTAACGTGAAAAAACCTCTTATTATTAATCCGGGCTCAGTTGGTCAATCGCGGGATATAAAAGCTCATGCTTGTGCTGTAGTATTAGATACGGAAAAATTAGCTATTGAAAACATCCAACGGCCTTTTAACGCAGATAAAGTTATTGATATAGCTAAAAGTAAAGGTGCTATGGACTGGGTATATAAGCACTTGGTATGATTTGTCTTTAATAAAGGTAGCACTGATCTTTGAGACCTAGTAATTATATAGGGGAGGATAAATAATGATTCCTTTTAATCGACCGGCTGTTACAGGACGGGAAATACATCATTTGCAACAAGCATTGAAAGAACATCAGCTTTCCGGCGATAATTTTTATACGAAAGAATGCCACAAATGGTTAAAAGGGAAATTTGGCTGTTTGCAAGCATTGCTTACAACATCATGCACATCAGCCTTGGAAATGGCAGCAATTTTAGCAGATATTCAGCCTGGCGATGAGGTGATAATGCCTTCCTATACCTTCGTATCAACTGCAAATGCTTTTGTATTGCGGGGGGCGAAGGTTGTATTTGTTGATATACGACAAGATACAATGAACATAGATGAAACCAAAATTGAAGTAGCTATAACGGAGAAGACAAAGGCTATTGTGCCAGTACATTATGCTGGCGTTGCTTGTAATATGGATGTAATCATGGATATTGCTAATCGCTATAAATTATTGGTGATAGAAGATGCCGCTCAAGGAATTACCAGTCAATACAAAGGACGATGGCTTGGAAGTATTGGTCATCTAGGCTGCTACAGCTTTCATGAAACTAAAAACATATCTTGTGGAGAAGGCGGAGGATTGTTTATTAATGATGAACAATTTATTGAAAGAGCTGAAATTATAAGAGAAAAAGGGACTGATCGTTCTCGCTTCTTTCGCGGGCAGGTAGATAAATATTCATGGGTTGATATCGGATCATCATACTTACCAAGTGAACTAAACGCAGCGTATTTGTTTGCTCAATTTGAGATGGTAGATGCTATTCAACAAGACCGGATAAGTACATGGAATAGATATTACAAATTGCTCCAATCCTTGGAAGATGAGGGTTATATAAACTTACCGCATATTCCACCTGATTGTGTACACAATGCTCATATGTTTTATATTAAGGTGCGTCATCTTGAGGAACGTACTGCTTTAACTTCCTATCTTAAACAGATGAATATTTCTGCTGTATTCCATTATATTCCACTACATTCATCTCATGCAGGTCTAAAATTTAGTAGATTTAACGGAGAAGATAAATATACTACCGTTGAGAGTGAAAAATTATTGCGGTTACCTTTTTTCTATGGGGTAACTGAGGCTGAAATAAATAAAGTAGCTGCGAGCATTCATGCATTTTATAAAATATAGATGTCCAGTACTAAGGTATTAGATTAAGTATGGGAGCAGGTAAATGTCATTAAAACTTGATGCAGTAAAGGGAATGAAATGGACAGGTGTCGCAACTGTCATTAATACAAGTATACAAGTGCTACAATTAGTTATTTTAGCGAGAGTGCTATCTCCCACTGATTTTGGGATAATGGGCATTACTATGATTGTTATAGGCTTCGCTCAGGCTTTTTCTGATATGGGGATTAGTGCGGCTTTAATTTCGCGGCGTGAGATTTCGCGTAATCAGCTTTCGAGCTTGTACTGGCTAAATGTATTAACAGGTATACTTGTTTATTTATCTGTTTATATTGCTACACCATTGGCTGTTGATTTTTTTCATGAATCCCAATTGGCACAGTTGCTCCCAGTAGTGTCTCTTGTATTCATTCTTTCTGCCAGTGGTGTTCAGTTTCAAATGTTATTACAAAAGGATTTATTATTTTCGGTAATAGCGAAAGTTGACATGTCCACATCTTTACTAGGGTCTATCGTGGCTATTAGCTGTGCTTTGACTGGTTTTGGTGTTTGGTCTATTGTATTTGGTCAACTAAGTGCATCAAGTGCTAGAATGCTATTTTTAATTTATGAAGCTTATCGACGATCTTGGCTTCCACATTTACACTATTCGCATTCGGATGTGAGATCGTTTCTTGGATTTGGTCTTTATCAGATGGGAGAGCGATGTATTAATTATTTTAATGCTCGCTTTGACCAAATATTAATTGGAAGTATGTTAGGGACCTCAACTTTAGGAATCTATAACTTTGCCAATAACCTCGTCTTTCAACCAAGCCAACGTTTATTTCCGGTTGTTATTAATGTTATGTTTCCTATTTTTGCAAAAGTACAAGATGATGTTGAACAGCTACGTAGAGGTTATCTTAAACTGTTAAAGGTCTTGACTGTTCTTCATGCTCCTATAATGATTGTATTGATGATTATGTCCCCACAGGCAGTTCCGCTTGTTTTTGGTGAGAAATGGAATAATAGTATTTATATTATTCAAGTTTTGAGTATTTATGTATTGATACGAAGCACAGGTAGTCCCGTTGGTAGTATATTACTGGCAAAAGGGCGAGCGGATTTGGGATTTAAATGGAATTTGATGATATTGGTTATTACTAGTCCTACCTTGTATTTTGGTGCTAAATGGTATGGTTTAAATGGCTTGTTATGGGGGTTATGCCTCTTAATGGCCAGTTATAGTGTATTCAGTTATATGTTCTTAATTAGAAGATTAATTGGAAATTGTGGCATGGAATATGCTATAGCTATCTTAAAACCAATAGCTTTGTCATTTGGTATGGGGATTCTACTATATTTTATCAGTGAAGCTATGCCGAATAATATTATTGCAATAATAATTGCAATAATATTAGCATTATTATTATATTGTTATTTTGTGAAAAGGAGTATGCCTGATTTGTATTCTGAGCTAAAAGACCATTTATAATCAAGTGCATCTCTAAATTATTTAATAACAGTATAGTATATTACAATTGTAAGGTGAATTACAGAAAGTCTTTTGTAAGCAAATATTTAAAGGTCTTTAGAAGAATAAAATATTTGCTGTTCATTATTGAGAGAAAACATTTACTAATAATTTGCTTTTGAGAAAGTTAATTTAGTGTGTTAGGGGAGTTTTATGGCTAAGGAAATTAAAAATCTTTTGGTAAATTATATTTTTGATAAAGAATTTGGTAAGGCTGCTATAAAATATGTTCAAGGGCGTCTCCTTGATATTGGTTGTGGTGCAAAACCTTATAAAGGACTTCTTTCTTCCTATGTTACTGAACATATTGGTGTCGACCACGAAGGTACCTCACACAGTAAAAATGAGATTGATTTTTTTTGTACGGCATATGATATACCATTAGAAGATTCTAGTTTTGATTCGGTAATATGTACTGCAGTACTTGAACATTTAGAAGAACCTGAGAATGCAATAAGAGAATGTTATCGAGTACTAAAGGCGGGGGGGACTGCCATTTATTCAGTACCTTTCATCTGGCATTTACACGAGGAACCGAGGGATTTTTATCGTTTAACTAAGTATGGTCTGTCGCATTTATTTGAAAAAACGGGTTTTGAAGTTTTAGAAATTAAAGCATTGTCTGGTTTTTGGGTCACTTTTGGACAATTATTTGTGTATAATTTATATCGATTGAATAGAGGGCCATTACGTTGGTTTTCTATAATAGCTATTGCGGGTTTAATAATTCAAGTTATTTCTTATGTGTTAGATAAGCTAGATAAGACGGAGCAGTGGACGTGGATGTATTTAATTGTAGTAAGAAAGAAGATGGATTGAATGGCTAAAAGGAAGCAAGAAAATCACAAACAGCAATAACTAGATACATATTATTATAAATAACGATAATATAGCTATAGCGTGACTATGGCTCAAGGAGTATAGGTATGCATAATATTGCAGTTATCGGTACTGGCTATGTAGGATTGACAGCCGCAATTGGTTTAGCAGATTTCGGCTCAAATGTATTAGGGTTAGATGTAAATCAGGAAAAGATTGAGATGTTACAAGATGGTAAAATGCCTATCTATGAAGCAGGCATGCAACAAATTATGGATAAAAATGTGAGGGAAGGTCGTTTGCGATTTTCCCATGAAATAGATAGTGGAATTCAGTGGGCGGATATTATTTTTGTTGGTGTAGGTACTCCACAAGCCGATGATGGGAGTGCTGACTTAAGTGCTTTACACATCGTAGCGAAAACTATTGGAGAGAATCTAAATCGCTATAAAATTGTTGTTATAAAAAGTACGGTTCCAATTGGAACGAATGAAGAAGTATATAACATAATAGAAAAGTATAACGCTAAGCATATGGAGTTTGATATTGTATCCAATCCTGAGTTTTTGCGAGAAGGTAGGGCAATGTATGACTTTTTGCATCCAGATCGTGTGGTTGTAGGAAGTAATAATTTACGTCCAATCGAAACTCTAAAAAAAGTATATCGTCCATTGTATTTAAATGAAGTTCCGTTTGTATTTACTGACTTGCGAACAGCAGAGATGATTAAGTATGCTTCAAATTGTTTCTTGGCAACAAAAGTGGCGTTCATTAATGAAATGGCTAGATTATGTGATGCTGTAGGAGCTAATGTGCAGACCGTCGCGCATGCTATGGGCAAAGATGGTCGTATTGGATCCAAATTTTTGCATCCAGGACCTGGATATGGGGGATCGTGTTTTCCTAAAGATACACATGCCTTGGCGGCGATTGCCAGTCAATATAATACAGAATTGTCTGTAGTACAAGCTACAATTCAGAGCAATAGTAAGCATAAAAAGTACATAGCTCAACGTATAGTTCAAGTTTTCTTTGATGCTATCGAAGAAAAAACAATTGCGATATTAGGCCTAGCATTCAAATCGGATACCGATGATATGCGTGATGCATCATCTATCATTATCATTGATGAATTGTTGCGATGTGGTGCAAGGGTGCAAGTATTTGATCCACAAGCAATGGAAAATGCTAGATTACTTTGGCAGGATAAGATAATATATGCTATTAATGAGTATGAGGCTGTGACGAATGCCGATGCGGTGGTAATATTGACGGAATGGAACCAATTCCGTAACTTGGATTTAATAAATATATTTGCAAAAATGAATGACAGAAAGTTTTTTGACTTTAGAAATATTTATAAACGAACTGAGGTGGAACAGGTTGGCGGAGAATATTGGGGAATGGGAACGTGAGAGTAGTACAGATATAACTATTATTATTATTGCGTATAACAGAGAAGAATCTCTCAAAAGAATATTAGAATCTTTAAAGAAGGCTTATTATGATGGTGATCGGGTAAGATTAATAATAAGTATTGATAAAAGTGATAACGATGAAATTCTACGTATTGCACATAATTTCTCTTGGAGTTATGGGGAGAAAATAGTAGAACGGCAGTCTGAGAATTTAGGATTACGCAAACATGTTATAAAATGTGGAGATATGACAGAAAAATACGGGAATATAATTCTTTTGGAAGATGATTTATATGTTTCTCCAAATTTTTATCGCTATTCTAAAAGTGCATTATCCTTTTATAAATCCGATAAGCAAATAGCGGGGATTTCATTGTATTCACAGAAATATAATGAATCAGCAAGTCTTCCTTTCGAGCCAATAAAAAGTAATGGAGATACTTTTTTTATGCAACTAGCTTCTTCATGGGGACAAGTATGGTGTTATGAACAATGGGGTGATTTTAAACAATGGTATTTAGACAATATATCCACTGTCATAGGCGAAACTTTCCAATTGCCTGCTAATATTGTTATGTGGCCTGAAACTTCTTGGAAGAAATATTTCATGAAGTATTTAGTAGAAAATGATAAATATTTTGTTTATCCTTATATTTCTCATACTACAAATTTTGGAGATAAAGGTACACATTTTATAGAAAAATTAGATGTTTTTCAAGTTTCTTTGGATATGGCTGACAACCCTGTATACAAGTTTAATACACTTTATGAAAGTAATAGTGTGTATGATATATTTTGTGAGAATATAAGTTTATATAAGAAATTAGATATGATTCAAGAAGAATTGACAATTAATATATATGGTACAAAAAAAGGAAATAAATGTTCAAGATATATATTGACATGTGAAAATTTAAATTATAGGATCATTAAATCATTCGATTTAGTGCTTAGGCCCCAGGAGTTAAATGTTATAGAAAATTTAAGTGGGGAAAAGATATTTTTATATGACAGATCTATTGAAGAAAAGAATACAAATACAGTTAAATACCAGTTAGATAATTATTATTATAGCAATATTTCTAGAAGGAAGATGCTAAGGCTAATTTATAATAAGA
>CAMKSY010000208.1 GCA_946415545.1 uncultured Pelosinus sp.
GAACCGGAGTACTTTCCAGGCGAATCAGAAGGAAAGTGAATATTTAGGACGTATCGAACAAAAAACTGCTGATTTTATCGCAGCTAGCTGCGAGTTAGGCGGCCTGGCAGTTGGACTGCCTATAGAGGAAACCAAAGCTCTCCGTGAATATGGATACTCATTAGGAATGGCGTTTCAAATCACAGATGATATTTTAGATGTTACAGCATCTTCCGAACAGATTGGTAAACCTGTTGGTAATGATTTACGACAAGGAATTGTAACATTGCCTATCATTTATGCTTTGGAACACAGCTCACATAAGGAAGAGTTACAAGAAATTGTGCAAACTAAGAATATGTCCGAAGAGAAAATTAAACGTGGCTTGGCGATTATTCACGAGACGGATGCAATTGAGTATTCCTACAGCCGTGTTGTAGATTATTTAAAAAATGCACGTAATGTTATTCCGGCCAACATAGTCGGAGAACATAGGGAAGCATTTATTGCAGTCGCTGATTTTGTAGGGTTGCGTAATTATTAAATTTATGGTTATCATAGATACAATGTTTTATGAAAGTTATGTAATGAATGGAAGAGACTTGGTGCAGGCCAAGTCTTTTCTTTTTAAAAGATTTTAGGTATAATAAGTAAATAAGTTCTACTTTGAAAGGGGTTATGTATTAATGTTTAGTTTTAGCATGCCTGAATTGGTATTAATATTAGTCATTGCACTTGTTGTTTTCGGTCCTGGAAAACTTCCCGAAGTTGGTAAGGCTTTAGGTAGAGGTATTCAAGAATTTAAAAAGGCTACAACTGGAGAAAGTAAAGAAGGTCCAGTAACTAAAGAAGAGAGTAAGACAGAAGATAAAAAGTGAGGAGTAATCAATGTCGGATATAATAAATACGGATAAGGATGATGATCAGCTGGACGATTCTGCCATTGATGATGGAATGTCTTTAGTAGAGCATCTGCAGGAATTACGTCGCAGGCTGATTATTATCATTATAGCTGTGGCTGCTGGGAGTTTGATTAGCTATTTCTATGCTGTCGAGCTGGTACAATATATTACGGCTCCTGCTGGTAAATTGTATTACATGAGCCCGGCAGAAGCCTTTTTTACATATATAAGGGTATCTGTTTTTGCTGGCTTCTTATTAGCATTGCCAATTGTATTGTATCAAGTTTGGGCATTTGTTGTGCCTGCCCTAACGAACAAGGAGCATATGGCTTCTATAATATTAGTGCCTTCCTCGGTGCTGTTATTTTTTATAGGAATTGCTTTTTCTTATTTGCTAGTATTGCCAGCTGGAATTAAATTTTTTATGGGATTTGCTACAGAAAATCTTCAGCCTTTGCTATCCTTAGGTGAGTATTTATCGTTTGTCATTTCTTTTTTACTTCCTTTTGGCTTCATCTTTGAGTTACCTTTATTTATTATTGTCATGGCTAAATTTGGACTTATAAGTTCAAGCTTTTTATCTGGCAAACGTAAGCATGTTTTAGTATTATCATTTGTGATAGGTGCGCTTATTTCACCAACTCCAGATATCTTTTCTCAAACTATGGTGGCTGTTCCCATAATCTTATTATATGAACTTAGTATTTTAATAGTAAAATATCTTTTAAAGAAATAATAGTTAAGAAAAGCCAATGAAAGGAAGTTATATATGGCATTTACTGATTTACGTGAATTCATTCATGCTCTAGAGGAGCGAGGTTGGTTAAAGCGCATTCAAGAAGAAGTAGACTGTGACCTGGAGATTACAGAGATCACTGACAGGGTATCTAAAATGTCTGGTGAGAAAAATGTAGCTTTACTTTTTGAAAATGTAAAAGGATACAATATGCCTGTACTCATGAATGCTTTTGGCAGTATGGAGCGTATGGCGCTGGCTTTGGGCGTAGACAAGCTTGATGACATTGCAGCAGAAGTAAAAGAGATATTCAAGCTACCTTATATTTCTGTGCAGAATAAATTAGATTTGTTGAAGATTATTCCTACCGCTAAGCGAGCGGTAAACTTTCCTAAGTATGTTAAAAGTGGATCATGCAAAGACGTGATTATTAAAGATCAGCCTTCCCTAGATAAATTTCCTATCTTAAAATGCTGGCCGGGTGATGCTGGGAAGTTTATTACCTTGCCGTTAGTATTTACTAAAAACCCGTTAAATGGTAAACGAAATGTGGGAATGTATCGTTTGCAAGTATATGATGGACAAACGACAGGTATGCATTGGCATATTCATAAAAATGGGGCAGAGAATTATCGGGCTCATCAGACATTAGGTAAAGATCGTATTGAGGTGGCTGTGGCTATTGGTACTGATCCAGCTCTTACCTATGCTGCTACAGCTCCATTGCCAAAAGATATTGATGAAATGGTTTTTGCAGGGTTCTTGCGTAAGAAATCTGTAGAAATGATTAAATGCGAAACGGTGGATGTAGAAGTACCTGCTCATTCGGAAATTGTCTTGGAAGGGTATGTGATGATTGATGAATTGAGAAGGGAAGGCCCCTTTGGTGACCATACGGGTTATTATTCCCTTGCTGATGATTATCCAGTATTTCATATTACTTGTATTACTCATCGCAAAGATCCAATTTATCCAGCTACTATTGTCGGTAAACCGCCAATGGAAGATTGCTTCTTAGCAAAAGCCACGGAACGTATTTTTCTGCCTGTATTGCAAATGAATTTACCAGAAATTATTGATTTGAACCTGCCTCTAGAGGGAGTCTTCCATAATTGTGCTGTAATATCGATAAAGAAAACCTATCCTCAGCAAGCCAAAAAAGTAATGCATGCAATATGGGGTATGGGGCAGATGATGTTTACTAAAATGGTTATTGTCGTGGATGAACACGTAAATGTGCAGGATATGAATGAAGTATGGTGGCGCGTGTATAATAATATTGATGCTCGCCGCGATATTGTGATGGTGGATGGACCGCTGGATGTACTGGATCATTCCTCGCCGATGCCAAATTGGGGAACAAAAGTGGGAATTGATGCTACAAAAGCCTGGGCTGCTGAAGGTTATACCCGAGAATGGCCAGATGAAATCGAAATGTCAACTGAAATAAAAGAAATGGTTGACAAGAAATGGAAGGGATTGGGCCTTGAGTAAAATTAAAGCACATCTTGATAATATCGTATTATCCCATACTGTATTTGCCTTACCATTTTCCTATATTGGTGCTATATTAGCATCCGGTGGTATACCTACAGGCAGAGAGATCTTTTGGATTACTTTGGCTATGGTGGGCGCACGCAGTGCAGCTATGGCATTAAATAATTGTATTGATTTAAAATATGACAAATTACAGCCAAGGTTTGCAAACCGCCCCATGGTAACGGGGGCGGTTAAGCCTTGGGAGGCAATCGCTTTAACACTAGCCAGTTTGGGGTTATTCGTCTGGGCGGCAGCTAATTTGCATCCGTTATGCTTACAATTGGCCCCTTTAGCAATACTCCCTTTAGTTATCTATCCGTATATGAAACGATTTTCCTGGACTTGTCATTTAGTTTTGGGACTGGCTTTATCCATTGCACCTATTGGTTCTTGGGTAGCAATACGGGGAGATATTACCATGCCTATCATTCTGCTTGGATTAGCTGTTGGGGTATGGATTGCTGGCTTTGATGCGATTTACGGCTGCCAGGATGTTGCTTTCGATAAAAAGCATGGGCTGCATTCCATGCCAGTGCACTTTGGCATACCAAGAACTTTAGCTATTTGTAAAGTAATGCATCTGTTTAGTATTATAGGCTTTTATTTAGTAGGACAGTTTATGAACATGCATGGAATCTATTATGCAGGTGTAATACTTGCTGGATTAGTATTAATTTATCAACATTCTATTATCACTCCTACTGATTTTCGCTTGGTGACTCAAGCTTATTTTATGCGTAATGGCTTAGTAAGTATTGCCTTATTAGTATTTACCGTAATTAGTATTCTGGTATAAATAAGATCGGCTTTAAGGCAGAAATTAATTTTCTGTGCCAGAAAGATAAACAGCGCGGGGGGATGTCGTATGACAGCAACATTATTAGAAGGTAAAGTTTTTGCAGCGGAAATAAAAAGGAACGTGCACGAGGAAGTTGAAAAACTGAAGAAGTTACAGGATATTACGCCTGGACTGGCAGTAATTATTGTTGGGGAGAATGCTGCATCAAAAGTATACGTAGCTAATAAGCATAAGGCTTGTGAAGAATTAGGCATTTATTCAGAAGTGATACGTATGCCGGCTAGTACCACTAAGCAAGAATTATTAGAGCAGATTGATATCTTGAATAAGAGTACTGCCATTCACGGCATTCTATTACAATTGCCATTACCTGATGATTTGAAACATGATGAAGCAGAGCTTTTAAAAGCTATTCATCCTGATAAAGATGTAGATGGATTTCATCCTGTAAATGTGGGGAAATTGGCAATCGGTCAAGAGCATCTTGTGCCATGTACACCTGCTGGCTGTATCCGAATTTTGGAACTTGCCAATGTGGAAATTGCGGGTAAGCATGCAGTCATCATTGGGCGGAGTAATATTGTTGGCAAACCAATGGCAAATTTATTATTATCTCGTCACGCGACAGTAACCATCTGCCACTCTCGGACTGCCAATTTATCCAGCATCACTTCCCAAGCTGATATTTTAATTGTTGCAATTGGCAAAGCTCATTTTGTAACTAAAGATATGGTAAAACCAGGTGCCGTAGTAATTGATGTGGGAATCAATCGTCTTGCAGATAAAAAATTAGTGGGTGATGTTAATTTTGAAGAGGTAAAGGAAGTTGCAGGAGCGATTACCCCTGTACCAGGAGGGGTTGGTCTTCTAACCATTGCAATGCTTCTTAGCAACACGGTAAAAGCTGCCCAGTTGCAGTGTTATAAAGAACAACAGTAATTCATTCATTCGGTAGTGTTACAGCCAAATGATACTTGAACGAAGCGATTGTATCAAGTACTCACTTTGGCTGTAATCATATAAGGAGGTATATAAAGTGAAAAGTGATGTTGAAATTGCGCAAGAGGCGAATATGATACATATCGAAGAAGTTGCCAGTCAACTTGGCAGTACCCAAGATGATATCGAACTTTATGGAAAATATAAAGGAAAGGTAGCATTACAAACTTGGGAGAAGATTAAAACTTGCCCTGATGGTAAGTTAGTGCTGGTTACTGCTATTAACCCTACAGCCGCAGGGGAAGGCAAAACAACGACTACTGTCGGTCTTGGCGATGCGTTACATCAAATCGGAAAAAAAGTGGCTATAGCCTTGCGTGAGCCATCCCTAGGACCTTGTTTTGGAATGAAAGGTGGTGCTGCCGGCGGTGGATATGCACAAGTAGTGCCAATGGAAGATATTAATTTACATTTTACTGGAGATTTTCATGCAATTACAACGGCACATAATTTGTTAGCCGCTATGATTGACAATCATATTCATCAAGGAAATGAGTTAGGCATAGATCCTAGGCGTATTACCTGGCGCCGTGTGATGGATTTAAATGAACGTTCATTACGCTCGATTATTTGCGGGCTAGGCGGGAAAATAAATGGTATACCCCGGGAAAGTGGTTTTGATATTACAGTTGCTTCTGAAATGATGGCGATTTTATGTTTAGCCAGTGATTTAGATGATATGAAGGCTCGTATTGGTAAAATTATTATTGGTTATACCTACGGAAATGAGCCAGTTACTGCTGAGGCACTAAATGTTACTGGAGCCTTAACTTTATTGTTTAAGGATGCAATAAAACCAAATCTAGTGCAGACATTAGAACATACTCCAGCGTTTGTCCATGGCGGACCTTTTGCTAATATTGCTCATGGCTGCAATAGTGTAATGGCGACTAAATTTGCATTAAAACTGGCTGATATATGTGTTACAGAAGCTGGTTTTGGTGCCGATTTAGGTGCTGAGAAATTTTTAGATATTAAGTGCCGGTTTGCGGGGATTAAGCCAGATGCAGTGGTCATTGTCGCTACCGTTCGTGCTCTTAAAATGCATGGTGGTGTACCTAAGACAGAGCTGGTGGGAGAAAATATGCCAGCTTTAGAAAAAGGTCTGGCAAATTTGACAAAACATATTGAAAATATGCAAAAATTTGGTTTGCCAGCAATCGTTGCTATTAATGCATTTCCTACAGATACTCCTCAAGAACTCGAATTTGTAAGACAAAAATGCATGGAGTTGGGTGCTGAGGTTGCATTATCAGAAGTTTGGGCTAAAGGTGGCCAAGGAGGCATAGAACTGGCCCAGAAAGTTCTTGCAGCTTGTGATCAGCCTGGCAGCTTCAACTATCTATATGATGTGAATGCATCCATCAAGGATAAGATTGCAACTATTGCCAGGGAAATATATGGTGCTGAAGGTGCTAACTATACTCCTCAAGCTGAGAAGACAATTAAGGAGCTTACAGCGTTAGGTTTTGATAAAACTCCTATATGTATGGCTAAAACTCAATACTCTTTGAGTGATGATATGACTCAACTAGGACGACCTGCTGGCTTTACCATCACTGTACGTGAAATTCGAGTAGCAGCAGGAGCTGGTTTCTTAGTAGCGCTGACAGGCGAAGTGATGACTATGCCAGGACTGCCCAAACGTCCAGCCGCAGAAAAAATGGATATTGATAATGCAGGAAAAATTATTGGTTTGTTTTAAATGTAAGTAGGAGATCGGACAATTTTTATTATAAATGGTGAATCGTAAGTATTGACTTATCATGAGAAAACGATAAAATTAAAGACATTGTTACTAATAAAATTTGAACTATTACTTTCATTACGACTTAAGAATATCTGGGAAGGTAAATTGGTAAGGAGTTTACTTTTCTTAATTGAAGGAGGTACCTTGTGTATAAAATTCTTGTAAAACAGCAGTTGGCACCAAGTGTTCAACTTTTTGAGGTGGAGGCACCTCTTATTGCTAAAAAGGCAAAACCAGGACAATTTGTTATTTTGCGTGTAAATGACCATGGTGAGCGTATTCCTCTAACCATTGCCGATTTTAATCAGGAAAGGGGTAGTGTTACTCTCATTTTCCAAGAAGTAGGCGCTTCTACCCTTGAGTTAGGCCGCTTACAGCAAGGAGATTTCTTATTAGATTTAGTTGGCCCTTTGGGCAAACCTACTCATATCGAAAAGTTTGGTACTGTAGTTTGTGTAGGCGGCGGTATTGGTATAGCACCGGTGTATCCTATTGCTCGTGGTTTGAAAGAAGCAGGTAATGAAGTGATTTCCATTATTGGTGCTCGCTCTGAAGAGATTTTAATTTATGAAGAAGAAATGGCGGCAGTTAGTGATCAATTGATTATTACAACCGATGATGGCTCAAAGGGGATTAAAGCATTGGTTACCCAGCCATTAAAAGAGTTATTAGACTCCGATAAAACCATCAGCCTTGTAGTTGCAATCGGTCCTGTCATTATGATGAAATTTGTTGCAGAGACAACGAGGCCTTATGGTGTACCTACAGTTGTCAGCCTGAACCCGATCATGGTGGATGGTACTGGCATGTGTGGCGGCTGTCGAGT
>CAMKSY010000209.1 GCA_946415545.1 uncultured Pelosinus sp.
CTAACTGAGAAAAAAAAGTTCACAGAAAACTTGCAACAAATCTTAATTGACAAAAATGTACTCTATCAAAATATAGTTACCAGTTTAGAACAAGCAGAAAAGCAGTTAGAATCTAGTAAAGACAAAACTCTTACATTTTTACAAGAAATTGTTGAAGAACGAAATAAACTTGTGACAACTAAGAATGATATTGTGAGAATCGAAACACGGGAACACAGCTTTGATCAAGAATATCAAGGGTATCAGACCCAGTTACAGCAAGCTGAATCAGCATATGCATCTCTCTTGGCAGAGCAAGAGGCAATGCAAATTAAGATTACACAATTAAAGCAAGAAAATAATGCTTTGCATATCAAGAAAAAAATTACTGAGGATACCTTACAAGAATTCTTGCATCAAGAACAACAATTGGCTAGACAGGTAAATGAATTACAATCCCGGTTCAAAATTTTATCGAATATGCAAAATGACTATGAAGGCTTTGCTCGTGGAATAAAAAGTATTCTAAAAAGTAATGCTCCTTGGCATAAAGGAATTTGTGGCGCAGTAGCGCAAACGATTACCGTTCCTGATGAATATGTTACGGCTATTGAGATTGCTTTGGGGGGGGCGCTGCAACACATTATTACGGAGAATTCCGACACCGCTAAAGAAGCCATGCATTTTCTAAAGACGGAGCGCTTAGGGCGAGCTACCTTCTTACCCTTAAATACGATTAAATCTTCTAAACCTAGAGATACAGAGATAGCTGCTGCTAAAATGAATGGCTCATTAGGATTTGCTGCTGATCTTGTAACTTGTGATTCACGTTACCGCAAAGTAATTGAATTCTTACTGGGACGTACGATTATTGCAAAAGACGTTGACATCGCTCTTACCATTGCCAAACAATCTGGCTTTTCCGCAAAAATCGTTACATTAGACGGCGAAGTATTAAATCCAGGTGGTTCAATGACAGGTGGCAGCACGGGTAAGCGAGAAACTAGCTTTTTAGGGCGTAATAATGAAATTGCTGCTATTAAGTTAAAATTAGATGAGGGACGACATAGTTTCGAGGCAATACAGAAAAAGGTAATAAACCTTAGAGATGAGGTACAAAATATCAATTATGAATTGTCTGTCATTCAAGAACAGCAGCAGCACATAGATGTTCGTCAAGCTGAAAATACGGTTCATACTGATAAGATGCAACATGATATAAAGCGGATTACCTCAGCAATTACTACTATTCATAATGATAAAGCTGTATGTTTGCGAGAAAAAGAACTGCTAGTGGTCACCTTAGCTCAGTGTAAAGCAAAGATTGTTTCTTTAGAGAATCGTGATGGTCAGCATAAACAGACAATTTCGTTAGAGCAGCAAAAATGTAAAGAATTGCAAGCTTCAAAAGATATATTGCAGACGAGTTTAATAGACCTTAAAATTGATATTACAACAGTACAGCAAGAAATTGCTGGGATTGTTGCTAATTGTGAGCAGGCAGAACAGGCTAAGCAATTGCTGCAAGAGCAGCTTCATCAGTTATTTGTAGAACGTACTGACATTGCAGCGCAGATATTACAGTCTAGTGAAGAATTATCTGATACCTCTTCAAAATTTAAAACACTCACAGAAGAAAAGGTCAACTATGAACAGCATCATAAAAATCACTATGGAATAAAGCTTAATTTATTGGTAGAAATGCAACATCTGGAAAAAGAATTAAAAGATTTAAGGCGTAACCACCACGAAGTACAAACTCGTCTACATGAGAGTGAACTTTTGGCAACTAAATATAGTTTTGAAGTTACACGCTGTTTAGAACAGTTAGAACAACAATTTTGTCTTACCATCGATCAGGCAAAAGAACTTTACCGTACTGAAAGCTTAGATTCTATTAGCAAGTTAATAAAATGCATAGAAAAAGAACTTATGATACTAGGGCCAGTAAATCATGGCGCAGTAGAAGATTATATCCGCTTACAAGAACGATGTGATTTTCTTAAGAATCAATTTCAAGATTTAACATCTGCTAAAGAATACTTGGCCTCGATTATTGCCGATATTGACAAAACAATGTCAACTAAGTTTTTAGTCGCGTTTACCAAGATTAATGAGCATTTCTCCGATATTTTTTCTCGTTTGTTTGGTGGTGGACAAGCCCAATTAAAGTTAGTTGATCCTGATAATATTCTACATACAGGTATAGAAATTAGCGTACAGCCACCCGGGAAAAAAATGCAGAACTTAATTTTACTATCAGGCGGCGAAAGAGCTCTTACGGTGATTGCTCTCTTATTTTCTTTCTTAGCTTATCGTCCTGCTCCATTTATTGTGGTTGATGAAATCGATGCACCTCTAGATGAAGCAAATATCGATCGATTACGTGAGTTTTTACGTGATTATGCTCGCCATACTCAATTCATCGTTGTTACTCATCGCAAGGGGACAATGGAGGCTGCTGATATTATACATGGAATCACGATGGAACAATCAGGTATATCACGTTTAGTTTCTGTTAAATTAACAGATGAAATAAAGTAGTTGAACTGGAGGAATATAATATGGGTTTTTTTGGAAAATTAAAAGCTGGTTTAGAAAAGACAAGAAAGAATTTTACAGAGAAAATTGAACAATTGGTAGTTGGATATGCAACCATTGATGATGAGTTTCTTGATGATTTAGAGGCAGTATTGTTGTCGGCAGATGTGGGTGTACATACAACTGCCAAATTAATGGCTGATATCAAAAAAGGTATTAAGAGTAAAGATATTAATAGTCCTGAGGATTTAAAACCTTTTTTGCAAAATAAAATTAGCGAAATGCTCACAGAAGACAGTAATGAAATCAAACTTGCTGCTTTTGCTCCTACTGTAATTGTTGTTGTTGGTGTGAATGGTGTAGGTAAGACGACAACGATAGGAAAATTAGGTCAATATTATAAAGAGCAGGGGTATAAAGTAATATTGGCAGCAGCGGATACCTTTCGTGCAGCTGCGATTGATCAGTTAGAAATATGGGGAACGAGAACGGGTTCGGAAATTATTAAGCATAAGGAAGGGTCTGATCCTGCCGCGGTGGCTTTTGATGCAGTGCAATCCGCTAGAGCTAAGAAAGCTGATATTGTTATTATTGATACAGCGGGAAGACTACATACAAAATCAAATTTAATGGAAGAATTAAAAAAAATCGGACGTGTAACCAGTCGTGAAATTCCTGATGCTCCTCACGAGACCCTGCTAGTCTTGGATGCAACAACGGGGCAAAATGCTATTAATCAAGCAAAACTATTTGGAGAAGCAATACCATTGACAGGAATTGTACTCACTAAGCTAGATGGCACTGCGAAAGGCGGAGTAGTCATTGCGATTAAGTCTGAGCTGAATATACCTGTAAAATGGATTGGAGTAGGAGAAGGTGCCGGTGACTTGCGGCCTTTCGTGCCGCAGGAATTTGCAGAGGCATTATTTGGTGACAAGTAAAAATACTTGACACCAAATGCATTTTATTTTATAATACAATCTGTAAAGTATTTTCCCTTGTCAGGTAAGAGGTGATAAAAACTGTTAGATAAAATATTGCGTATTATTTTATTATTTGATTTTTATGGTGCTTTGTTGACTAAGAAACAACAACTTGCTATAGAAATGCATCACCTAAATGATTTATCACTGGCTGAAATTGCTGATGAATTAGGGGTAACAAGACAAGCAGTCCATGATATTTTGAAAAGGGCTGAACAGGTGCTTACAGAATATGAAGAAAAACTTAAGTTTGTTGAAAAGCATCAACGTGAACAACAAGCTGTACAACATATATATGAATTGATACATGAGTTGCCAAAGGAAGTACAGCAAATACCTGCATTACGTTTGGCACTACAAGAATTGAATTGTTTATTAGACTATTCAAAAGAGGTGTAGTATGGTTTTTGAAGGGTTAGCCGACAAGTTACAAGAAACGTTTAAGAAGCTGCGAGGTAAAGGTAAGTTATCGGAAACAGATATTAATGAAGCAATGCGTGAAGTACGAATGGCTTTATTAGAGGCTGATGTTAACTTTAAAGTTGTTAAGGATTTCATCGCGAATATAAAAGAAAAAGCAATTGGGCAAGAAGTGATGCAAAGCCTAACACCTGCCCAATTTGTAGTGAAAATAGTTAATGATGAACTGACCGCTCTCATGGGTGGTACGCAAAGCCGCATTACGGTTTCTTCACGCCCTCCGACGATCATTATGCTTGTTGGGTTACAAGGTGCTGGTAAAACAACTACTGCAGGTAAATTAGCTCACTTACTTAAAAAGCAAAGCAAACGACCTTTATTAGTAGCTGCGGATATATACCGCCCTGCTGCCATAAAACAATTGCAAGTTTTAGGCGGACAGTTGGATATACCTGTCTTTACGGTGGACGAATGCAAAGATGCGGTATTGATTGCACAAAAAGCAATCGAATATGCCACATCTTATGCTAGAGATACAGTGATTATTGATACTGCTGGTCGCTTACACATTAATGAAGAGTTAATGCAGGAATTAAAATCAATTAAAACAAAAGTAAAGCCACATGAAATCTTATTAGTAGTGGATGCTATGACAGGGCAAGACTCTGTTACAGTAGCAGAGTCTTTCAATAAGGATTTAGGATTAGACGGTGTGATTCTTACTAAACTAGATGGGGATGCTCGTGGTGGCGCAGCATTATCCATTAAAGCCGTTACTGGCTGTCCTATTAAATTTACGGGTATGGGGGAAAAATTAGACGCTCTTGAAATCTTTCATCCAGATCGTATGGCATCACGTATATTAGGGATGGGAGATGTCCTTAGCTTAATTGAAAAGGCTGGTACTTCT
Organism: uncultured Pelosinus sp.; assembly: GCA_946415545.1. Taxonomy (GTDB): domain Bacteria; phylum Bacillota; class Negativicutes; order DSM-13327; family DSM-13327; genus Pelosinus. The sequence goes on from CAMKSY010000209.1 coordinate 4,834, forward strand.
ATTGACTTGGAACAAGCCAAAGAGATGGAAAAGAAGTTACGTAAAGATGATTTTAATTTAGATGATTTTTTAAGCCAATTGCAGCAAGTACGTAAGTTAGGTCCTTTAGACCAAATTTTGGGCATGTTACCTGGCATGGGAGATTTGAAAAAATTAAAAGATGTTGAGATTGATGAGAAAGAGTTAACACGTACCGAAGCTATTATACGTTCGATGACTAAGAAAGAAAGACGTGATGCTTCGCTTATAAATGGCAGTCGTCGTAAGCGGATTGCTATGGGGAGTGGCACTAGAGTACAAGATGTCAATAAATTACTCAAACAATTTGCGGAAGCAAAGAAAATGATGAAACGTTTTCAAGATATGCAGAAAAGTGGTAAAAAATCTTTTGGTGGTTTTAAATTACCCTTTATGAAATAATTTTTAAATGGATATTCTATGAAGGAGGTGATTTTTGTGGCAGTAAAAATTCGTTTAATGCGTATGGGTGCGAAGAAAAACCCTTTCTACCGTGTAGTTGTGGCTGACTCTCGTGCTCCTCGTGATGGACGTTCTATCGAAACTTTAGGACATTATGATTCCACTGTTGAACCTGCAATTGTTAAAATTGATGAAGATAAAGCCATCAGTTGGATGCAAAAAGGTGCGCAACCTACTGATACCGTTAAAGCTCTTTTCAGCAAAGCTGGTATTATGAAAAAATGGGATGAACTAAAGCGTACGAAGAAAGAGGCGTAATGAACTATGAAAACATTAGTTGGGGTTATCGCCAAAGCGTTAGTTAAAAATCAGGAACAAGTAAGTGTCACAGAGTCTGTCGATGCTGATACTACTATTTATGAGTTGCATGTAGCCCCTGAAGATATGGGGAAAGTGATTGGCAAGCAAGGGCGTATTGCAAAAGCAATGCGTACTGTTGTCAAAGCTGCTGCTACTCGTGAAAATAAGAAAATAATGATAGAAATCATTTAATATGTATAATTACACGATTAAATGATATAAACTATTAGAAAAGGTTCAGATGCAAGTTACGTATAGAGAAGTACTGTGTAGTAAAATACATTTCTTCAACGTAGCATTGTAGATGAGCCTTTTCCAACAACATTAGGAGAGTGAGCACACATGGATAGCGTTACGTTAAAATGTCCAATCACAATTAAAGCTAAAGTTACAGAGCAGCTCAAAAAGAATCTGGCTGCTGAAATTCAAGAAAATATTCGCAAGGCTGATGTAGAACTACAACAGATTGAATTTCATGCAAAGCGTATGATGAGTGAACAAGCAAAGCAAGATGCCCAAGGATTGACTGCACTTCGGCAGCAAATTGATGGTGAAACACAAAAACGTCTGGAATTTAAAAACCATATGACGGAGAAACTAAAAGAAACAGCCCAATTAGAACTTGGTGCAGAAATTCCTCAAGGAACTTTAGAACAAATCGTGACTGTAAAAGTAGGCGACGACTTACATACATATATGAATGCTGAGATTTTGCTAGAAGATGGCAAAGTTATCGCTTTTAGAAACTAATCAGTATGAATGATAATATGATAGTTATTGGGAAAATTATTGCTCCTCAAGGAGTGCGCGGTGAAGTTCGTGTTATGCCGCTTACCGATTTTCCTGAACGATTTCGTGAACTGAAAAGTGCACAGCTTGATGATGGAACGAATTTACCAATTGAAAGTGTAAGATATCATCAACAGTTTGTCCTATTAAAATTTCGCGATATGAATGATCGAAATGCAATAGAACATTTACGAGGAAAACTAATCCAAATAGAGCATAAAGATTTAGTTCCGTTACCTACGGGACATTATTATATCTTTGATATTGTTGGTTTAGAAGTGTTTACGGAAGAAGATGAATATCTGGGAAAAGTTACAGATGTTCTGGAGACAGGCAGTAATGATGTATATATTGTTGAGCAAAAAGATAAGAAGCCGTTACTAATTCCAGCACTAAAAACGGTTGTTTTAAAAATTGATATCCCAGATGGAAAAATGATTGTAAAATTACAGGAAGTATGGGAAAGCGATGCAGATTGATATTGTTTCTTTGTTTCCTGAAATGTTTGCTGGCCCATTGGGGCATAGTATATTAAAACGAGCACAAGAAGCCGATGTATTAAAGGTTAGTGTAACAAATCCTCGCGATTTTGCTTTTAACAAACATAATATTGTTGATGATTACCCTTTCGGTGGAGGAGCGGGCATGGTAATGAAGCCAGAGCCCATATTTCGAGCCGTAGAGAATATTATTACCTCAACTAATATTGCCAATCGACGTGTAATTTTAATGTGCCCAGGAGGCTATCGACTGGACCAAGAAAAGGTTAAAGAATTAGCTGGCTATGAGCAACTTATTTTATTATGCGGACATTATGAGGGAATTGATGAGCGAGTACGATTACACTTAGTTGACGAAAGCATATCCATTGGTGATTATGTACTAACTGGTGGAGAATTGCCAGCGATGGTAATTGTTGATTCAGTTGCAAGAATGTTACCAGGTGTGCTTGGATCGAGCAGCTCAGCTCCCCAAGATTCTTTTTATAATGGGTTGCTGGAATATCCCCAATATACTCGTCCACGAGACTTTGAGGGAATGGTAGCTCCAGAAGTTTTATTATCAGGAGATCATGCGAAAATTAATAAATGGCGTAATAAGCAAG
>CAMKSY010000210.1 GCA_946415545.1 uncultured Pelosinus sp.
AGTTGCTGGCAGCTGCGCTTCTAAAAAATAATAGAATGCTGACATCTTATCAAGTGTTTTCTTAAAGTCTGGGATAGCTAACAAAGACTGAGGCATCTGTCCCTCTAAAAGCCATCCTTTCTGCAGCAGATCAGTAACTGCAGCATCAATTGTTTCCACAGGCATTGTCGAAGAATATTTTTCATATATTTGCTTCATAGCGACGGGCTTGCCAGCGAATTCACATAGGAAAGCCATTATACTTTGCTCTTCTTCTTTCAATCCATGATATACACCTGCAAAGCGTGGGATATGGAAGACAGCCTCACGTAATAATTTGGGAACATTACCTACCCAGCCGCTTACATCAAATAGCCAGCACATTTTATTTAAGGCTGTTTTATTCAATGCATAGATTTCTTCTAAGGTATATGTATGATCCAAACGTAAGGATAATTTTTTATTTGGCAAAATTCCCCATTCCTTCCCGTGCCAATGTTTCATCAAAATCCAAGATCTGATACTGGTATCCTTGCTCTGTTAAAAATAATTGACGATGGTGAGCAAATTCCTGTTCTCGAGAATCCTTAGAGACTACACTATAAAAATAAGCCGACCGACCATCATCTTTAGGCCGCAAGATTCTGCCCAAACGCTGAGCCTCTTCCTGACGGGAGCCGAAAGCTCCAGAAACCTGTACACCTACAGCAGCATCCGGGAGATCAATGGCGAAATTAGCTACTTTTGATACAATGAGTACTGGAATTTTTCGATTGCGAAATGCTTCATATAACTCATCACGTTTTGCTGTTGGCATCTTGCCAGTGATGAGGGGAAATCGGAAATATTCGGCAATCCCTTCTAACTGCTTTATATATTGACCAATAATCAATATACCCTCTCCGGCATGTTTATGCAAAATATATTCGATAGCCTTTAACTTAGCTGTATTTTCTGCTTCCATGCGATAAGCTGTTCTCTCTGGAACCTGGGCGCACTCCATACGCAAGGAAAAATCCATGGGTACACGTACTTCTGTACAAACTGCTGTAGCAATCCAGCCAGCGCTCTCCATTTCAGTCCATGGGACGTCAAGTTTCTTGGGCCCAATCAAGGTAAAGACATCAGCTTCCTTACCGTCTTCTCTTACTAGGGTAGCCGTTAAGCCTAATCTGCGTTTTGCCTGCAGTTCAGCTGTAACTTGAAAAACAGGGGCCGGCAGAGTATGTACTTCATCATAAATAACCAATCCCCAAGCCCGGGCATTAAAAATTTCAAAATGTGGAAAAGGGCCATTCTTAACAGGGCGATAGGTTACCATTTGATAGGTGGTAACTGTTACTGGACAGATATCTTTTCTGTCTCCAGAATATTCGCCGACTATTTCTGCAGGCAAATCTGTTTTCTCCACAATTTCTCGCATCCATTGATGTACAGCACTGGTTGAGGTTGTTAAAATCAGCGTATTCATTCCAACCTTTTCCATAGCGCCGATACCAATGATCGTTTTTCCTGCACCACAGGGCAAAACCAATACTCCTGATCCACCCGTCTCTCGGCCGCCATCATAAAAAAGATCTACAGCCTGCCTTTGATAATCCCGCAAGGAAAATTCTCGTCCAGATAAATCCGTGTGCCGTAATGCTATTGCTAATTTTTCACCATCAACATAACCGGCTAAATCCTCAATGGGATAACCAATTTTGACTAAAAGCTGTTTTATAATCCCTCGTTTTCCTGCTGGAATAACCAAGGTGTGTTCATCTAATTTTGCCGTAAAGATAGCCTTTGTCTCTTTATGTCCAGCAATGGTCATAATCGTAGGAATGTCCTGAGAGTAAAGATATAAAAATTCTCCAGGCACAGTATGCTCACCCGCCTGATGTTCTGCGATCATTGGTGGGTATGCCATTAGTTTCACCAGACCATAACGACTCATGTAGCCTTCAATGTCACGACACACATTATTCGGCAAAGGAAACTTTACATACGTTAATAAAAATTCAAGAACCTGTGCCGCTGTCTGACCTGTAGCTGCAGCATTCCACAAAGACAAAGGAGTAATACGATATGTATGAATATGTTCAGGGCTTTTTTCTAAATCTGCGAACGCAGACAATCCGCTGCGAACAATTTCAAAATCAGGATGGTATGCTTCCAGTAATACAGAAAAGTCGCCTTGAACAATCAGTGGATTCGTTGGATTATATACCACATTTACCTCCTAATAATACATGCTATGTACTGGTCTTTCATCACATACTATATCCTTATATTGTACGACGCTTAAAAGGATTCGTCAAAAGATAAAGAAGAATTAGATTCAATTCTATTATTGTGACAAGCATCACAGTATCTATACATGCTTTACTCTATACTTACAATATAAGAAGTGAAAAAAATGATATGGAGGATGTATCATGATGGATACAGGAAATTTAGAAAGACAACATCAGGATTTTTTCGTTATAATGGAAAAAATATCGATACATAGATCAGAAGAACAGGTAAAAGCTAATGCGGCTGCTATTGCATTACTGCTAAATCAATTATCCGGAAAACTAAAAATTCATGCCATAAGCGAAGATAAATTTTTATATCCTTCTTTAATGAATCACAGCAATCCTAACATCAAAAGCATCAGTCAAAAATTTTACACAGAAATGGGCGGCTTAGCCCAAGAATTTGAAGAATTTAAAAACAACTTTGCCACTACAAATAAAATTTCTTCTAATCCGGCGGCCTTTCTTATCGCATCTCAGAAAGTCTTCACAGCCTTTCAAAGGCGCGTGAACAAGGAAAATACAGAATTATATCCGTTAGCAGTTCTATAATGATAAACAAGCTTTGCTTTTCAGATAAAAGCAAAGCTTGTTATTTTTAACTCATCATGCCATTACGGATTTTGATTTTGCAATACATCCTCATTCGGCTCTGATTCGCCTGACTCATTTAGCTCCTGAAAAAATTTCTTCTCATTTAATTCATTTTCCCATTTTGCAACAATAACCGTGGCAACTCCATTACCAATTAGATTCGTTACTGCTCTTGCTTGTGACATAAAGCGATCAATGCCAAAGATTAGAGCAAGGCCTGCTACAGGAATACTTGGGATCGCCGATAAAGTTGCAGCAAGCACAATGAAACCACTACCGGTCACGCCAGAGGCCCCTTTCGAAGTCAGAAGCAGCACTGCAAGAATTGTCAGCTGCTGTATGATAGTAAGATCCGTATTGGTAGCTTGCGCCACGAAGATAGCTGACATGGTGAGATAAATGGAAGTACCATCAAGGTTAAAGGAATAACCTGTTGGAATTACGAGGCCAACGACAGATTTTGAACATCCGAGTTTTTCTAATTTATTAATCATACGAGGCAGCACACTCTCAGAAGATGCTGTCCCCAGTACAATCAAAAACTCTTCTTTTATATAGGAAATGAATTTTAAAATACTAAATCCCGCCCACCTTGATATCAGACCAATGACCACCAAGACAAAGACAATACAGGTAACATAGAAGCAAACCAATAATTTACCAAGGGGTATTAAAGAGGCAATACCGTACTTACCAATCGTAAATGCCATTGCACCAAAGGTACCAATCGGTGCCAGCTTCATAATAAAATCTACAATTCCAAACAATGCATGAGAAACTTCCGCAATGACATCAAATAATTTAGTATCCCTGCCTCCCATGGCTGATAATGCACCACCAAACATAACAGAGAATAGCAGAACTTGTAATATATCACCCTTAGCAAACGCATCAATTACTGTTGAAGGAATAATATTCATAATAAAATCTGCTGTGCTGTGAGCCTGAGCTGCTGTAGTATAAGCCGAGATGGCTCCCGTATCTAACGTCTTGACATCAACATTCATGCCCACTCCCGGCTCGAACCAGTTTACCACAAATAATCCCATAATCAAGGCAAAGATTGTGACTACTTCAAAGTAAATCAGTGCTTTTGCTCCCACTCTGCCGACTTTTTTCATATCATCCATACCAGCAATGCCAGTTACAATTGTACAGAAAATAATGGGAGCAATAATCATTTTAATCAATTTTATAAATCCGTCACCGAGAGGTTTCATACTCTCACCGATTCCAGGATAAAAGTGTCCTAGAGCAATCCCACAAATAATCGAAAAAAATACTTGAAAATGAAGCGAAGTTAAGATTTTTTTCATTTCATGCTTCCTTTCTATGTTTTTGTATAATAGAGAAATTTTACTAACGCCAAGAAATCGATTTTTCTTTATATAGGCACAAACCGATCCTCTCGCAAAGTACTATATTAACATATCATAAATTTTAAAAAAGACAATCATCTGACCATGAAAATACAAAATACATAATTTCAATATGTATCGAGCCCAACAATGTACACTGTACACCAACAAACAAGAAAAGAACCTGGCAATCTACTCTTTATTCTTAACTGCTAAAGTAAATACGCTGATTTCAGGTGGACAACCAAGTCGAAAGGGTACCCATTGTCCTGTCCCAGGACTGACATATCCATAGGAATCATTTTCCTGATAGAGCCCACGCATATAATGATAACTCACTGGCAATAAGGATTTTCCAAAAATATTAACTTGGCCTCCATGGGTATGCCCTGATAGAGTAAGTGGTATTTGGGACGCAAAAGCATTAAACAAAAAATCAGGATGATGTGCCAACAATATTTTAAAAGCATTTTTCGGTATATTCTGCTCTGCCTTTGCCATAAATTGTTGTCGTGTTCGTTCCTTTTCTCCAAGATCTTTTGGCCAAGGATAATCAACACCCAATATATATACGGTCGCACCACCTACCTGAACCGGAATATTACCATTTCTTAGAACATGGATCGGACTATTCTGCAGTGCTCTGCTAATCCGGCTAATATCCCGAAAATATTCATGATTACCCCAGCAGAAATAAACACCACATGGTATTAAAGAACAGAACTCACTTAATTTTATTATCGCTGCGTCAAGTAGATTCAGATCATCAATTAAATCTCCTGTTATCACGACTAGGTCTGGTTTTTCTTTTATAATCAACTGTAATACTTCGTCCAGTCGATCTAAGCTAAAAAATGGTCCTAAATGTGTATCACTAATTTGTGCTATTTTAAACCCTGCTAACTCTTGCGAAAGTCCTTCAAAAGGCAGCACTACATGCTCGACTACCATTTCCTTTTCTGCTGAATATACACCTTTAGCGCTTATTCCTAGCGATAATACAGGTGCAGCATAAAGCACACTTTGCAAAAATGTACGACGACTAACGTCCATTTTACCAGCTTCTTTTTGAACACTCGTAAGATGTAACCCCCTTCTTATAGCAAATAATACAGGAAAAAGGCAAAGTAAAATAACTCCGCTGATAATCCAAATGTAAGCAACATCTACAACTGGGGTTATCCATCGATAGAAAAAAGCAGCTTCCGGCTGGAACCACCAATTATAGTTAATAAAAAACCAAGCAAGTCCCGCTATAATCCAATATATGCGATTTTTACTAGAAAGATTTATATTGGGAAACCACTGGATTAATAAACGCCAATTCACCCAGAATATGGCTAGTATAACGGCGACTAATATACTATACATGATTACCATTCATGATCCTCCAACTCTATATTTATATCTTCTAAAGACATTATTTCCGAGATATCTTCTTTCCTATCCTTAGATTCTGTGAAAATTAGAAAGATAGTAAAAAGACCTTGCCAGACAATGTTATCTTAGACAAGATCTTCTTACTATTCTCTTTCAAGCAAAATCACATTCGATATTTCTTTTATAATTTAAACTTCTCCACAGAAGTTCTTAACTGATGAGCCATGGCACTTGTCTCTTCCGCACTAGCTGCGACAGTCTGCATAGCTGCTGACTGCTGCTCAGAAGAGGCTGCAACTTCCTCACCATGGGCTGCAACACTTTCTATCATCGTTGCAAGACCATTAATTAATTTTACAATTTGCTCGGAACTTGCAACCTCTGACGAAGTTACATCACCAATATCTTTTGTTTCTGTCACGGTTTGCTTCACAGCCTGCAAAATACTATCTAAAGCGCCTCCTGCTTGATTAACAGTAGAAACACCAGAATCTACCTCAATAGCATTTTGAGCCATGGCTGTCACTGCGAGATTTGTCTTTTCAGTGACCAGCTTCACTAAGGACGTAATCTCTTGTGCACCTTGGTCCGATTGCTCTGCCAATTTACGTACTTCTTCGGCTACAACGGCAAACCCCCGTCCATGTTCCCCCGCCCGGGCAGCTTCAATTGCTGCATTCAGAGCCAAAAGATTGGTTTGCTTTGCCAGGTTGGTAATCGTATTTGTAATTTGTGAAATTTGCTGTGAATAAGTGTTAAGTTCTTCAATGACCTGACTGGATTTTTGAGTTTGCTCTTTAATATTGTCCATTTTGGTTACTGATTCAGTAACCTTCTCTCGGCCCTCTTCTGCTGCATGCAATGTATTCTCAGAATTTATAATGGTATTTTCCGATTTTGATTTAGCAATTTGAATGAGACTGGATAACTCTACTAACGCTTGAGATGCTTCCAGCATCGATTGATTGCCTATATCTGCTTCTTGCGCTAAGTGCTGCATATTTTTGGAAACATCCTCACTAGAAGAAGTTACCTCTTCCGTCGATGTCGCCATTTCCTCGGACGCACTCGCTAATTGCCCTGAGGCAGATCGAATATTCGTAATCATTTCCACGAAATTTTTATGCATTTCCTGCAGAGAAGCTGATAAATCACCAATTTCATCGGAACTGGCAACTTCAACTTGGCTGCGCAAATCACCATTTGCATATTGATGGGCAATTTCAGTAAGCTTGATGACAGGCCTGCGAATCATATTTGTTAAAGTAGTGGCAATGATGATGCCTAATACTAATACCACAAAGCTGATGGTACCAGAAGTAATAATTACAGTGTTATTAGAACTAATGCTTTCCTTTATAAACTCGTCTGCCACGTCAGCATTACTTTGAGCAAATCCATCCAGTGCCACTTCAATTGCCTGGGCTTGAGGTGCGATCCGCTTTGCAAAGTCTGCCAATTTCACTTTGGTTTCTTGTGCTTTACTGTAATCACCTGCTGCAATTAGTCGATTATACTCTTTAGCAAGTGGCACAAACTCTGCCATAATGGTATTTTTATACTTCACCGTTTCATCAATTACAGCTTGAAATTCCTGTTTTTTCTCAGGTCTGGCAAGTGCCAAAAAATCATTCTCCAGCTGGATAACCTTTTCAAAATCATTATTAATTCGATTTAGATAGACATCGTCTCCGTAGGCTGCATACGCACGAAGATCTGATACCGTGATTTTATATTGAATCGTAATATCATCAGCAACTGCCATTCGAACATTTGCCTGATTGATGTTCTCTAAATCATTTTTTGCATTATTTAATGATATTTTTATTTATATACTTTAATTCCATAACCATACATATTTTCGAATTTATTTTTTCTTATTGCTGGTATTAATAAATTAAAG
>CAMKSY010000211.1 GCA_946415545.1 uncultured Pelosinus sp.
ATTATAAATAGTATAATTATACCATTGTATAAAAAAAGGATCTATAAATGGTATTGAAACAATTAGTTATTTAAATGCACTATTATTCTTTCTCAAAAAACATTAGTGTGGGGTATTTATTAAATCAACAAAATTAGCCATCGCTGCTGTTTGTATCACATCTTTTCGTTGTATAAGCATTGTTGTGCAAATTCGTAGATGAGATGGCAGTTCATATGCGGTTAGAACGCCTGACTGAAGCTTATCTTCCACAACAGACCTTGGCAATAAGGAAATTCCGATTCCAGCTGATACGCCGCCAATAATAGCCTCCAGAGAACCAAATTCAAAACGCCTCAAGGGGATAGATTTACTCTCCAATAGATATCGTTCAAGCAATGAGCGATAAGAGCAGCCAATGCGGAAAACTAATATCGTTCTATTTTTTATAATATCCAAAATATCTTGGATATTTTCTTTTTTCTCGGCAACTAGAACCATTTCCTCTCTAAAACTTTCGATTTCATTGATTTCAGGATGGTTAACAGGGGCTGAGACAAAGGCCAGATCAAGTTCATGGTTCAAAATCTGATTCATCAAGTATTCGGTAGGCCCAGTCTGAAGTGATAATTCGACCTTATCATATAAGGAATGGTATCTTTTGAGCAGCGCAGGCAGGCGAATAGCGGCCGTTGTTTCCATAGAACCAATTCGCAGTAATCCGACTGGAACTTCACTTGGAATCAAACAGCGGTATAATTCTTCTGTGAGTTGGGTAATCTTTAATCCGTACTCTAAGAAAATCTGACCAGGGGGAGTAAGCTGCACTCCTTTTGCAGTACGATACAATAAATTTACTTTTAAGTTTGCTTCTAGCTTTCGTATGCGCGCAGTGACACTGGATTGTGCAAAACCTAGGGCTTCTGCTGCTTGGGTCATGGAACCCTGCAATGCAACTTCGCGGAATACTTTTATATCATCTAAATCCATATTTGTTAGCCCCCATAGATAAAAGCGATTACCGCAATAGAAATCAATCGCTTCTATTAGTTGATTCTTTATAGTAACATAGAGTCATATGATTTGGCTAGGAGGTGGCAGCATCAAAAATAACCGTACTATTTTTACTCTTATAGGTGGCATTTGCGCTTTAAGCTTAGCCATGGGAATTTCGCGATTTGGATTTACGCCAATTATTCCCCTGATGCAAAGGGATATTGGCGTAACGGAATGGAATATCGCAGTTATGGCCTCTGCAAACTATCTGGGCTATTTGATTGGGGCCTTTATCTCACGAAAACAGTGGGTTAGAAAGCACTTACGAAGCTGGCTAGGTGGAGGAATCGTTACCAGTATTATGCTGCTGATCGCTATGCCTCTCACGTTAAATGATTTGCCTTGGTCTTTGCTAAGGCTGCTTTCCGGGTTTCTTAGCGCAATTTTGTTTGTTGTTGCCTCAAGCATTACCTTGGGAGAAGGACGAAGTGATTGGGCAGGATATCTTTATAGTGGCGTTGGTATTGGCATTGCATTTACTGGAATATTTGTACCCATATTTGATAACGCAGGTGGCTGGACAGCCGCCTGGCAGGGACTTGCAATGGGTGGAAGTATTTTTGGAATCGTTGCGTGGTATACTCTGGCTGAAGCTTCGCACGTAGTAGCTGGTAAGTCAGAGCAGATACAAACCCAAGATACGTTTAGAAGAGATTATGTGTGGTATGTCCTCCTCATTAGTTACGGACTTGAGGGCATTGGCTATATTATTACAGCTACATTCATTGTGCAAATAATAAAATCAATGCCCGAACTCAGCCATATTGCAAACCAAAGCTGGATATTAATTGGCCTGGCGGCGGCTCCCTCCACATATCTTTGGGCACAATTTGCTAATAAGACAAGTATAAAAGTAAGCTTGCTGCTGGCTTATGGGATGCAGGCGCTGGGTATTCTTCTGCCAGTTGTCATTCCAAGTCAGGTTAGTATTTTGGCAGGAGGAGTTCTATTTGGCGGAACCTTTATGGGGATAACCAGTTTAACGATTACCTTAGCATCCCGAGTAAAGCCGAAAGCTCAATTACAAGCGATTGGAGAGTTGACAACCGTATATGCCTTAGGACAGATCATAGGACCTATTGCCGCAGCGTATCTTCAAAGGTACTTTAACATCGCAGCTCCGAGTCTTTTTGCTGTTGTGGTGTTACTACTTGCTTTATTGGTTCTGACAACACTTTCGATAAAAGAACACTCCTTCGCAAACAAAAATAGTATAACATGATTGTCCACGAGCATACTAAATTTACTACAATTATGGGGGCGGGCGAGATGGAAGACAGGTTGTACCGAGGATTTGTGGCTGGAATTGTAGGCGGGATCGTGTCAAATACATTAAGCTATCTTTCATACAGTTGGGGGCTTACTACGCTACGATTGTCAGATTGGGCTGCAATCCTTATCTTTGCTCATGTGCCTCCGTTTAACTTAGGAGAACACATATTTGCTGTCTTCATACAAATTGGCTGGTCTGGTGCTGTCGGCTCCGTTTTCGCCTATTTCCTTGTTTGGCTCACTAACCGTAAGATTCTTTTCAAGGCTTGGATGCTGGGAACTACTCCTTTCTTTGTAATCTATTTATTAACGTCACTATTTCAAACTCCGGGAACGGTACCGTTACCACTTAATACGGTGCTTTCCAATTACATAACATCATCGATATTTGGTGTCGTTATGGGATATAGCTTCAAAGTTCTGGACCAAGCTATCATGCAGCATCCCAGCCCCCTGGAACTCTTAGCGCATCCTGCGGCAAAGCCCACCGACAACGATAAAGAATAGCACTGTTCCGGCGATAATGAAATAGATGGCACTAGTCATCGCAACCCTACTTAATTAACAGTTTTAACTGGAGTGCCACTTAAAGTGATCGCTGCAATTGTTGAGTATATTGACAGAACATACGTAAATTGAGAAATAACGCAAAAAGGTCGGTTTCTTATGCAAGAGGCTGGCTTTTTTGCGTTGGTCAGGGGAGAAGTATCAGCTATATTCCTAATATGACATACTGTTGTCTTATTACCTTGTATATAATAAAAAACAGGAGGTAATAAATAAAAACTATGGATTTTATCTAAATTGTAGTAGGTAGTTTAATGAGTGGAAGAACTTGATTGTACGTTGAGCAGCTACGAAAGAATCTTGGAAACGACATAAAAGCAAGCTAAAAATGCAATTATAAAGAATTCACTGCTAAGAAGGAGGAAATCATGAACGGTGTAGTTAAGAATCAGTTTGATAAAAATGAATTTAAGGATAAAAGAGTACTAGTTACAGGTGGGACAACCGGCATGGGAGAAGCTATTGTTAAGCGCTTTACCGCTGCAGGGGCTACCGTTATCACTACGGCGCGGACGGCTCCCGCTGCTTCGCTGTCGCCTGTATTGTTTATCCAGGCAGATGTTAGTACACCCGAAGGTGTTGATAAAGTTGTTCACGGGGTACTAGAACGATTGGGGGGAGTCGATATTATCGCTAACAACGTCGGCGGTTCCTCTGCTCCTATAGAAGGAGCCCTCGCAATGACTGATAATGACTGGCAAAAGATTTTTGATACTAATTTATTTCCGGCAGTTCGCTTGGATCGGGCATTATTGCCCAAAATGATAGAACAAAAGTCTGGTGTGATCATTCACACCACCTCCATTAGGCGACGCTTGCCTGCCACCGAGACGTTAGCGTACTCAGCAGCTAAAGCTGCTTTGGCAAACTACAGCAAAGGGCTTGCCAATCAGGTTGCACCATATAGAATACGAGTGAACTCTGTTTCACCTGGATTTATCGAAACGCAGGCTGCCAGCAGGCTGATCAGTCGATTAGCGGGGGACTCCGGAACCGACTACGAGAGTGCCATGCTTCAAATGGTAAAATCTCTCGGTGGGATTCCGTTAGGACGTCCAGGAAAAACGGAAGAAGTTGCAGAGCTCGTTGTTTTTCTGGCGTCAGATCGTGCTTCCTATATAACTGGCTGTGAACATGTGATTGACGGTGGTACTTTGCGGGAGATTTAGGCAAAGGAATACACATGGGCGTAGAAGTATGAGTATGAGTGTTTTAAGTGACCTTGTCATGGAGTAACTCATCATAAAAAAGCTGCTAGTCAGTCCAGACTAGCAGTTTTCATGTATTGACTATTTACTTGTGCTTTACATATTTTAAGTTACACTTAATTACTGATTGTTAGCTCACCTAATTTTTCAGCAAGGTTTTTATACCAGGACAAGGTTAACACATTGGCTCCAATACCGCAGGCATCCATATGATCAATTGTATCTAATAAGGGCATGGAATTCCACTTCCCTATTTGCGGTACTCCATTATAGTTTACAATTCTATCGGAAGACCAGATTTTTGGACCACTCTGGGAAATCGTATTGACCACGCCATCATTGGGCTTCCAGCTATCATCAATAATAACTCTCCCTTCTTCATAACGCGTATAACTTCCTATGAAGGTGCCAAATGGATATAGCAACGGAGTCATAGAAATTACGTGGGGGAGTTCATTGTTCGTCAGAATACTAGGGACAGTTGCACAGGTAGAATAAGAAAAATAGTATACATCAGATTGTGCTTTCACCCATGAATTCAACACGCGAGCTCCATCAGTACTTAAATCCCAATTTGCAAGATCGTTAGTTCGATTCCAGATATTGCTGCTAAAGACCCTGTTTATATAGTTTGTAAGACTTTCCCCTGACTTTCTATTCAAACCCCACTGATCAAGCTTAAAATCATAGATAAGCTCTTCTCCTGCACCGGTGAAGGAAGCAAGAGAGGCTACCAAATTCTTGGCGAAATCATCAAATAGATTGATTCCATCTGCAAGGGTGGTACCATTATGAGTAGAAGCAATAGTCGTAACACTATGAACCCAAGATTTACCACCTGTAAAGAGGGGACTTAATTGGTTTGCTGTTGCAGCCCTTTCCTCAGCGTTTCCTTCCTTCAGCAATTGAACAAGGGTGCGTACTGTCTGACCACCCATACTATGGGCTATAAGATGGATTTTATTTATTTTGCCTTCTGTTGTCAGATTGCCCCATTCAGGATAAAGGCCTGGATATGTTCTTCCATACCTGCTGTGCCCTTTCTGCTTAGAATGTGCTTGACCGTAGTCTACTGTCCCACCCTTAATATAGGCATATAACTCACACGCTCTGTCCCAATTGCTGGATACAGGACCTACTGTTGCGGTGTAAGTCTTGTAACCACTTGAAGAAAGTCCCTGTTCATAATCAGTCAGGCCGCCCCAATATTTTAGTCCCAGGACTTCATTTCTACCCCAGCCCATAAATCCATGGACGAGCACTATGGGGTAAGAGTTGGCTCTTGATCTTATCACCGTTTCATTTGTTGGTTTTACAAAATCCATTTTAGATTCCTCCTTTTATAATGATACTTACTACATTCTTGTGAAGATTAGAATTCAACTAACAATGTAAATTTCTCCTCATTTTTTATCCGTACATAATAAGCTAATTCGTGATAGGCAAAAGAAGTGTATTTCTAGATTAAAATAAAGAAAATGGTTATTTGTCTGTCAATGGACAAATAACCATTTTTCAGTCTGGATTTAATTGGATCATCGGAAATCAATGGGGGTATACTTGATCCCCTGATTAAAAGTGCAGCTTATATGCCTAAAAATAAAGCTTACTTTATGGAGTATTGAAAGTCTAGAAGCACTAACATATACTAGAAGATAGAAGGACGGTGGAGTGGGCAAGTTGAAAATTCGCATTGAGAAAATACTCGATGGAATTAAATGAAGAAGTATAAATAGGATATATAAGAGGGGGATATGGAATTGAATCAAAGATATGTATATGTAGTCGCATTAGGTCATTTTTTCTGTGATATTGGTATGGGAGCATTACCGGCTATTTTACCGTTTTTTATTTTGCAGTATGGTATGGATTATCAGTCAGTAGCGGGGCTGATGTTTGCTTCCTGTTTTTTGTCTTCTGTTGTACAGCCTACATTTGGCTGGCTGGCAGATCGTACATCAAAAACATGGCTTATGCCCCTAGGAATTTTTTTATCTGGTGCGGCAATGGGGATGGTAGGACTTTTTGAGAATTATTGGGCTATTTTTGCTGTGGTAACAGTGAGTGGAATCGGCAGTGCTATTTTTCATCCAGAAGCGGCGCGGATGGTTCATAAGCTTTCTGGAACCAAAAGAGGTACAGCCTTGAGTATTTTTTCTGTGGGCGGGAACGGTGGTTTTGCTGTCGGGCCAATTATTGCTGTAGCTGTTATTACTGCATTTGGCATGAAAGGGACCTCAATATTTTGTTTACTGGCATTAGTCATGGCAATGGCTTTACTGGTGATTGTCCCCAAAATGAAAGCAGATATCGAGCAGACTTCATTATCGGATGTATCGCTAGCTGGAAAGGCTGAAGAACTAGAAAGTAATCTTCAAAACAACTGGGCGTCCTTTGCTCGATTGACACTATTGATTATTTTTAGTTCGATTGTCATTTGTGGGTTACGAAGCTTTATTCCCTTGTATTTGGTGAATGTCACAGGGCTTTCTACTGCGGCAGCTGGTTCAGCGTTGACGTTATTATTTATGTTTGGTGTAGTGACTACACTCATTGGCGGACTATTGGCAGACAAAATTGGTTATTTGAAAGTGGTGCAACTGAGTTATGTACTATTGGTACCGATGGTAGGCTTATTATCACAGACGACGAATGTATTCATTTGTTATGCGCTGATGATTCCAATCGGATTTGCGATGTTCTCACCATTTAGTTCCGTCGTTGTTTTAGGGCAGAGCTATTTAGCGCGTAGCATAGGTTTTGCTTCTGGAGTGACACTAGGACTTTCTTTTAGTGTTGGTGGTGTATTTGTTCCATTGATTGGCGGATTTGCGGATAAGCACGGCTTAACGGCAACGATGGAACTTCTCACAGCGGTTGCATTACTGGCAGCATTGTGTTCCTTCTTTTTGCCAAAACCTGCACATCTTGGGACACCTCAAGCGAAGGCTTTGTAATTTAAGAGCACTCAGTTTGAGTGCTTTTTTTTATAGTTTACGATTTAAATACTAACAATCCTTAACATGCTAGAGTATGTCCGCAATAGAGGCAATGCAAAGGAAGTGGACGATTATGTTGGCCTCATTGAAGAGTTTTAAAAGTAGCGGATCTATCTATTTTAATAAAGATTGATTATATAAGAATAAAAATGATATAATTGCGTTCGACAATGACACTCTCCTTTTGGATCGTTTTGTGTTGTAAATGAGCTCAATATCCCAAAAAAGAGGATCGTTATTTTTTGTGTAAAAAACTAGCCTTTGATATATATAAAGAAAAATTCTAAAACAGGTGAAAGAATTACACTGATGGATTTAATTCAAGGAGGATACATTATGAAAATTTCCAAAAAAGATGCATTGCTATGGTTTGA
>CAMKSY010000212.1 GCA_946415545.1 uncultured Pelosinus sp.
TGGACGAGAAGCAATGGATAGTAGAGTAATTTTTATTGTAAATAACATGGGTGAATTCCTTGAGAAACTGGAAATGTATATTGATGGAAAAGAAAATATAGAGGATTGCTATAGTGGAGATGTAAAACGATCAAAGGACGTTATTCGGTTATTCGGAGCAGATGAAGATTCTGAAGTATTAATCTATAATTGGTTTGCTAAAGGTAAGGTGAGGAAGTTAGCAGAGATTTGGATAAAGGGAATTTGTGTAGATTGGAAAATGCTTTATTCTGAAGCTAAACCTCATCGGATTAATCTTCCAACCTATCCTTTTGCCGAGGAGCATTATTGGATACCTAAAATGGTAATCAGTTCTGGCGGTATTACGGCGAAAATTAAAGGCGTTAATTTAATACATCCATTACTGCAGGAGAATACCTCTGATTTTTCAGAGCAACGTTTCAGCTCGACTTTTACGGGGCAAGAACTTTTTATGGTCGATCATACCGTGAAATGTCAGCGAGTATTGCCTCGAGTAGCCTATCTTGAGATGGCGCGAGCTGCAGTGGAGCAAACAACAGGAATATCAAAAGAAAATAATTTGGGAATACGACTTAGAAACGTAGTATGGGAAGGTAATATTATTGTTGTGGATCAGCCAGTTCGGGTTCATATCGGACTCTATCCTATTGGGATTGGGGAGATTTCCTATGAAGTCTATGGTGAATCTAAGGAATATGATGCAGAGCCAGTAATTCTAGGTCAAGGCAGTGTAATTTTGGGTGCGCTTTTAGAACCTCCAACTGTCGATCTTAAAGAATTACAAACGCAAGAAATCCAATATGGTATGGATTGGAAGGGAGTTGAAGCAGTGTATGCGGGAGCAGGGCAAGTATTAGTCAAGCTGCTCCCACCTTCAGGTATTAGTATTAAGAATGATTTCATTCTCGATCCCGGGATAATGGGGGCAGCCGTGCAGGCAGCAATAGGGATGGTTATGAACGTTGATAGCAGTATTTCTTCTAAACGACTATCCCAGCTTATTGCCTTGCATGAAATGGAAGTATACGGAGGGTGCGCATCCGCAATGTGGGCGGTAATACGTTATAGTGAGGGAAGCAAAAAAGGGGATAAGGTGCAAAAATTCGATTGTGATCTGTGTGATGAACATGGTAGTGTTTGTGTGAGAATTAAAGGGCTCGCAATTGAGTTAATAGGTGAAGGCGAGTTGAGGGATGATAATTTGAAAGAGATTGAAATACCGATGCGAAAAGATCTGGAAGCATCTACTGAAGTAGATGTTAAGACATTGCTATCTGCTTCGGTAGAATACCTCAAAGCTTTGATTGCGGAGATTACTAAAATCCCGGTCAATAAATTAGATAGTGAGGTACCATTTGAGGAATTCGGATTAGATTCGATAATGATTTCTGGTTTCAATAGGAAAATTGAGCAATGGATTGGAAGGTTAGATGCTACTTTATTTTTTAAATACAATAACATTCACTCTTTAGGAGCTTATTTTGTTGATACATATCCCCATGCAGTATCTTCGTTGGTCAGTAAAAAAACAATATCGGTACAGACGCAGGCATCCCAATCAAACGCATACAAAATAAAGAACTCTTCCTTGATTTCGATACGACAATCTAGCCAATCGCAAAAAGGGGGGCGTTTAGAGCGGGTGAATAATTGCGAAAATATAGATATTGCAGTAATTGGGGTTGCTGGCCGCTATCCCCAATCTATGACGTTAAAACAATTATGGCGTAATTTATTTGAAGGTAAAGATTGTATCGAAGAAATTCCCGTAAGTCGCTGGTCTTTGGATGGCTTTTTTGAACCTAACCGCGATAAAGCTATTGAAAAAGGTCTCAGTTATAGCAAGTGGGGAGGGTTTTTGCAAGATTTTGATCATTTTGATCCTTTATTTTTTAATATTGCGCCCAAAGATGCTAATGGTATAGATCCACAAGGAAGACTATTTTTAGAAGTAGTCTGGGAGTGTATGGAGAATGCTGGATATACTAGAAAATCATTGGAAAAATATGGACATGAAAATAAAATAGGAGTATTTGTCGGTGCAACATACAATAACTATCAATTGTATATGGCGGAGGCAGCACAGCGAGCTAATAAAAATATGTATTCAGTAAACAGTCAGATGTTTTCTACCGCTAATCGAGTCTCTTATATAATGAACTTTACCGGCCCTAGTTTGACTCTGGATACTGCTTGTTCATCATCACTTTATGCTATTCATTTGGCATGTGACAGCATTAGAAATGGACAATCCCGGATGGCAATTGCTGGTGGCGTTAATTTGAATCTTCATCCAAGTAAATATATCACCCTTTCGCAGGCACAATTTAGTGCTTCTGATGGGCGATGCCGGGCATTTTGTGAAGGTGGGACAGGTTATGTTCCAGCAGAAGGCGTGGGGGCTGTTTTACTAAAACCTTTGCAGGATGCCATAAATGATGAAGATATTATTTATGGTGTTATTAAAGGAAGTACTATTAACCACGGAGGTAGGACCAATGGCTACACTGTTCCCAGTCCTGTTTCGCAATCCTTGGCAATTGAAGGAGCTCTACGCCAATGCCTAATAAATCCACGAACCATAAGCTGTATTGAAGCCCATGGTACTGGAACGGCATTAGGAGATCCCATTGAGATAACAGGCTTAACGGATGCTTTTAGAAAATATACAAAAGATACAGGCTTTTGCTCGATTTCTTCGGTTAAGTCAAATATCGGTCATGCTGAAGCTGCTGCCGGTATTGTTCAATTGACGAAAGTCCTTTTGCAATTTAAGCATCAAACTTTGGTGAAGAATGTTATGCATGGAAAAGGATTAAATCCTAATATTGATTTTAATCAAACACCTTTTGTGGTTCAAGCAAAAACTGAACATTGGGAACGTCCAATAATTGATGGAAAGGAAGTTCCAAGAAGAGCTGGGATTTCTTCCTTTGGTGCAGGCGGATCAATTGCTCATATGGTAGTCGAAGAATATATTCCTCGAAGCATGGACTGTCATCATGTTAAGATTACTACAGAGAATCCGGCTGTTATTGTGTTGTCAGCAAAGAATGAGGAGCGTCTCAATGAGCAGGTAAAAAATTTGCTGGCTACAATTGAAGAAGAGCAATTTTCTGATACTGAACTTGCAAACGTGGCCTATACCCTCCAGGTGGGGAGAGAAGCTATGGAAGAACGGTTAGGGATCGTTGTTGGATCTATACAAGAACTTAAAAATAAATTAAAGGAGTTTATGAAAGGACAGGATAAGAGTGAAAAGTTTTATAGGGGGCAAGTCAAATGGAATAAAGAGACTTTGGGGGTTTTTGCAGATGAAGAATTACAAGAAGCCATTGAAAAATGGATACAACGTGGGAAATATGAGAGAATTGTCGAACTTTGGGTTAAGGGGTTAACTTTCGATTGGAGTAGGATATATAGTGAATTTAGGCCGCAGCGAATTAGCCTTCCTACTTATCCATTTGCAAGGCAACGATATTGGATACCTGAATTTTGTGAAAAAGAGAATTCTGAAAATCATAATTCAGTTGCAGGCGGGCTTGGAAGTGAAATATTGAGTTATGAGAATAGAAATTCTGAGGATGGAGAAAAAGTTGAAAGAATTATTCGCGTATGGCAGAAGGTATTGGGTATTGAACGGTTTAATTTGGATGAGAGTTTCTTTGATCTAGGAGGAGATTCAATAAAGACGATACAAGCAGTAACATTGTTGACTGCCGATGATTTCAAAATTACTACCGATGATATTTATTCTCATCAAACAGTGGAAAGCCTGGCAAGTCACATTTCTCAGAGTGCTAATCTTTTTGCATCCAGAATAGCTAGGCTTCGTCGTCTATCGGCAGAGCCCGATCTATCGGATGAGATCCAGGCTAAATTGGTTGAATATAAAGATGCGAATAAAAAATACAGTATCATCAATATGTCCGAGAAGGGCCTATATGAGAATGTAATGCTTACCGGTGCCACAGGTTACCTTGGTTCTCATCTCCTACAATCTCTCCTGGAATATACACCATATACACTACATGTCTTAATTCGAGGAAAGGAAATTCGGGATTGTGAGCAACGATTGGAGCATACGTTTGATTCCTATTTTGGAGTAGGAGAGTATAGTAAGTATGCGTGCAGAATACAAATAGTGAAGGGGGATTTAACACAGGATCAGTTTGGGCTGTCTTCTAGTAAATATCAAGAACTTGCAGAAATTATCGATAGTATTATCAATCCGGCAGCAAATGTAAAACATAATGATCATTATGACGAATCCCATGAAATTAATGTGAAGGGCGTTGCGAGACTAGTTAATTTCGCCAAGTGTTGTAAAAAGAAAGATTTACATCATATTTCTACTTCATACGTTGCAGGTGGAAACTTCCCGGGTCGCGAGACGGTACTCTATACCGAATATGATGGTGATATGGGCCAGAAACTTCAAAATGTGTATCTTAGAACAAAGCTACAAGCTGAAAATGTAATAGAAGAGGCAAGGAAAACAGGACTGAAATGCAACATTTACAGGGTTGGTAACCTAGTATTTGAGAGTGAGACCGGAAAATTTCAAAAAAATATTGGTGATAATGCGTTTTATAACTTGGTTAAATCATATTTAAATACTGGATTTATGCCTAACACTACACGAAAGAGTATAGATTTTGCATTTGTTGACAAAGTCAGTAGTGCTATCACACTCTTGTTTGACAAAAAAAGCTTAGTTAATGAGACTTTTCACCTATATAATCCCTACCGAATTAGTCTTGGGGAATTGAGGCAACTTTTCAATAATGCTGGCTTTGCCATTGAGGCACTCCCTCATTTGGAGTTCGATAACAATTCAAATGAGACGATTCAAAGTAGTTTGCAAAATGTTTGGGTCAATTCTCTTCTAACTGCAGATGATGACTTCACAGATGTTATTCAAGTGAACGATAAAACAGCTATGATTTTACGCGAGTTAGGTTTGAATTGGGATGCACCGAATGAAGATCATATAAAAAAAATGATTGAATATTGCAGAACTGTGAATTTTATTTCACAGTATGACTAGGGCCTAAAAATTAATATAAGTTGAAAAACAGGAATTTTCTAAAAAAACAAGAAGGTTTAATTAATAGTTAAATAATGTAAAAATTGGTTTTTATAAGCTTCGCGAGGAGGTGATGTTAGCTGATATTTTGATCTACAAAATGGCGGATGAGGAAGAATCTAATCAAAGCTAAGGCTGAACAAAATTGTGAGGAGTGAATAACTATGAAGCAGATTCTATTAAAAAAAGTAGGATGGATAAGTATGGTGTTGCTGATACTTGTCCTATCCTTTCAGAATGTGGGATGGGCAGCGGAATTTGAGCGGCATGATATTACATTTAAGAGTCAGGGATTGCAGTGTGCAGGCTGGTACTATGTCCCAAAAGATACAAATTCCGAGGAAAAACATCCCGCGATTGTTATGGCACATGGTTTTACTGCTGTTAAAGAGATGAGTCTTAACAAATTTGCTGAAAAATTTGCAGAAGCTGGCTTTGTTGTTTTAGTATTCGACTATCGATATTTAGGCGCTAGTGAAGGTGAACCGCGTGGTCAAGTCTTCTATTTTGAGCAGCAGCAGGATTACCGTAATGCTATTACCTGGGTATCGTTACAGAAGGAGGTTGATTCCGAGCGCATAGGTATTTGGGGGACTTCGGATAGTGGCGGACATGTTTTGCATTTAGGAGCCTTTGATAGACGTGTAAAAGCTGTGGTTGCTCAAGTTCCAACAATTAACGCTCGTTATCAAAGTTTGAGTGCGGAAGCTCAAGCACGAAGGGCAGCATTTTATGATCGTAATCGAGTAGAAGAGTATAAGAAAGGAATAGTGAACTACTATCCTGTAATTGCACCTGCAGGGCAGCCTGCGTGTTTTACTCAAAAAGAAGCCTATGAGTACTTTACAGAAACAGCCAAGGAAGCTCCAAATTGGAAAAATCAAATTACAATGGAATCACTTGATATATATAAGGAATTCGCTCCGGCAACATTTATACATCTAATTTCTCCAACGCCCCTGCTGATGATAGTTGCAAGTAAAGATATATTGACGTCTTCAGAAGGTGAAATAAAGGCATTTGAACGTGCTGGAGAGCCCAAAAAATTAGTTGTTTTTGAGGGGGGGCATTTTGACCCCTATGATGGTTCTGGCTTCAACGAGGCGTCAACAGCAGCAGTTGAGTGGTTTGAACAATATCTTAAGCCATAACATAGTTTGCTAATCATAGGAACAATTTATAAAATGAAAAAGAAAAACTACTGATTTAGGGTAACTAAGGTGTAATTTACTATTAAAATATTTTTTTCTCGAAATTCTAAACAATTATAATTATAGTTTAGAATTTCGAGGATTTATTTTTTCTAAATAAATATAATTATCAGGTTCCTTTATCAGTAATTTATATTACATTATTGCTTTAGAGTGCAAAGATTAAGCCATTGGAGGTAAGGATTTATTATGACAGAAAATACAAATAAAACCCCGAAGATATTAACAGTTATCCTTAGTATACTTGTGATGGCGGGTATTGTCGGGGGTGGTTATTGGTGGTATTATACCAACTGCTATATTACTACAGATGACGCCCGTATTACAGGGACAATTGTTAGCGTAGGATCTAAGATACCGGGCAGAGTTGTACGATTGGAAGTTGACGAAGGAGATGTAGTCAAAGTTGGACAGGTTTTATGCAGACTCGATGCTAGAGAGGCCGCAGTAGCGAGGGCTCAGGCTAAAGCCAATCTTGCGGCTGCTAAGGCTAGGTATAGTGAACTGTTGGCTGGGTCAAGACCGCAAGAAATTGGTCGGGATCGAGCGAAGGTAGAGAAGGCAGCAGCTAGTTTGGATTATGCTACCAGCCAGTATAATAGGATGAAGAAATTATATCAAGAGGGCGCAATTAGCGCTTCACAGTTGGAAAGTGCTGAAATGAACTATCGTGTAGCTGATAAGGAGTTTAAGGCAGTACAAGAAGTTTTTAATATTAGTTTAGAAGGAACTCGCGAAGAATCACTCCAGGCCGCTTTTGCTCTAGTTCAGCAGAATCAAGCTGCGGTGCAGGCATTAGATTTGAACTACGAAAATACCGATATTGTTGCCCCTGATGATGGTATTATTGCTATGAAATCAGTGAATGTCGGACATGTTGTGTCAGCTGGGCAAGCTTTGTTCCAAATCGTTAAAGAGCAAGACTTATGGTTAAATACTCGTATTAAGGAAACTGAAATTGACCGAGTGAAAGTAGGACAGAAGGTGGAGTATACCATTGACAGTTATGCAGGACAGACATTCTACGGAACAGTATACAATGTTGGCAATGCAGCAAGTTCGGTATTTTCTTTGGTTCCAGTTGAAAATGGTAACAGTTCAGGAAA
>CAMKSY010000213.1 GCA_946415545.1 uncultured Pelosinus sp.
GATTTGCGCTATGACATGGAAATTACTTTTGAGCAGGCTGCGTTTGGTGTAGAGATGGAAATTCAAATCCCAAGAACAGAAGATTGTCAAAAATGTAGTGGATCAGGAGCTGCGCCGGGAACTCATGCTGAGACTTGCAGCCAGTGTAAAGGGACAGGACAAATTCAAGTAGCACAAAATACGCCTTTTGGTCGAATGATTAATACGAGGACTTGCGATCGTTGCCATGGAGAAGGAAAAATTGTACAAACGCCTTGTAAAGAGTGTCATGGACAAGGTAAAACACGTGTTAAACGCAAAATTAAAGTGAAAATACCTGCAGGGGTTGATAATGGCTCAAGGCTTCGTGTCAGCCATGAAGGCGAAGCAGGGATGCGCGGTGGTCCTCCGGGGGATTTATATGTTTATATCTTTGTAAAATCTCACAAACTGTTTACTCGTGAAGGCAGTGAGGTTATATGTGAAGTACCAATTAGCTTTGTTCAAGCTACATTAGGAGACGAAATTGAGGTACCTACGTTAGATGGAAAAGTTAAATTAAAGATTACAGAGGGAACACAGTCTGGAACGATTTTCCGGCTGAGGGAGAAAGGTATTCCTCACTTAAGAGGTAATGGGCGTGGTGATCAGCATGTAAGAGTAAAAGTACTGACTCCGCAAAAACTAAATGAGAAACAGCGTGAGCTTTTACAAGAATTTGCCAAAGCGAGCGGTGAAAATATTAATCCTGAACAAAAGAATTTTTTCAAGAAAGTAAAGGATGTGTTTGGGGTATAAGTAGGTCTAATGAACCACCAATGCACAACAGTGATTGTACATTGGTGGTTTAAAATACCCTTTGTAACTATTAAGCTAATCACAATTTTCGGTAAGTATAAGGTTTATGTGGAAAAAATATGGGATTTTATGAACCATAAAGGCCGCAATGCCAACTTTAAGGCATACAAAGGCGTGCACAAAAAATTGTTATCTGTTTTAAGAATATATTAATGTTTTTCTCAGTAGAGAAGAAAAGGGGCGATTGGTATGAAATGGGCTGAAATAAGCATTCTGACGACGCATGAAGCTGCTGAAACGGTGGCTAATATTTTTCATGAATTAGGATCGAGTGGTGTGGTTATTGAAGACCCCGAGCTTGTGAATTCATACCTTGCTTCAGGTGTATGGGATTATTCGGATATTCCTCAAGAAAGTAATACAGAAGTAGTAACGGTTAAAGCATACTTGCCTGTTGATCATCAATTAGATGATAAGCTGCGGAATTTTGAAGAAGAGTTTCAGCAGATTTCTTTCCGTGGGATGGATAAAGGTAAAGGAGAGATGCAATGTCGAGAGGTACAGGAAGAAGATTGGGCATCCTCGTGGAAAGCCTTTTTTCACCCGATAAAAGTAGGCCAATATATTGTAATTAAACCTTCCTGGGAAGAATATAAAGCAACCGCTAATGAACTAGTGATTGAACTTGATCCTGGTATGGCTTTTGGTACTGGTACTCATCATACAACAGCTATGTGCTGCCGGGCATTGGAAGAAACGGTAAAAGCCGGTGATCTTATTTTTGATGTTGGTACAGGGTCAGGCATATTATCTATAGCTGCAGCTAAACTTGGTGCTGCCAATGTACAGGCGGTAGATTTAGATCATGGTGCAGTTCGAGTTGCCAAAGAAAATGTTGCTATCAATCAGGTAGAAGATGTAGTGCAAGTTGGTCAGGGAGACTTATTGACAGGTGTCACAGGCCAAGCTGATATTGTAATTGCAAATATTATTGCAGATGTAGTAATTAAGTTATTAGTTGACATACCAAAACGTTTAAAAGATGAAGGAATTTTTATTGCCAGCGGCATTATCACAGAACGGCTTAGTGACGTTGCGGCTGCCATGTTAGAACATAATCTAACAGTAGAGAAAGTCATTGAAGAAGGTGGCTGGGTGGCTATTATAGCACGCAAAGGGGGACGGTAACTTTGCGTCGGTTTTTTATTAAGACATCTTTATCAGAAGAAATGCTTATTGATGGACAAGATGCGCATCATATTAGTAAAGTGCTGAGACTACAAGTTGGCGATAAAATTATAGTAATATCTCCAGATGGACAAGCGGGCACAGCCCAAATTATAGAGATTGCTGCTGAAGGAATTAGGCTGTTCCTAGAGGGGACTCTAGAGGAGGCAAAAGAAGCACCTATACAAATTTATTTAGCTCAAGGATTGCCGAAAAGTGATAAAATGGACTATATTATCCAAAAAGCAGTAGAGTTAGGAGTATCGGCCATATTTCCTATACAAATGGATCATTCAGTGGTACATTATGATAATGCTAAAAGAAAATCCCGCGTTGAACGCTGGCAGAAAATTTCTTTAGAAGCAGCTAAACAGTGTGGACGTAGTATTGTACCTTCTATAGAACCCATCCAAAGCTTGGCAGAACTCTTTTCCAAAATTTCGGATGAAATTGTTATTATTATGTTATATGAAGGACAAACTAAAATGGGAATAAAGAAAGCTTTAGCAGAAAAATCGGCAAAAACTTATCTTTTGTTAGTTGGTCCTGAGGGTGGTTTTAGTAATCAGGAACTTATTATTTCTCAAAAGCATGGAGCTTTGGTTGTTACTATGGGATCGCGCATTTTACGTACAGAAACGGCATCCTTAGCTGCTTTGGCTATGATTATGTATGAATATGGTGATATGGGGGGCTAAGTGTGCCGCAAGTTGCGTTTACTACCTTAGGATGTAAAGTAAATCAGTTTGAAACTGAAATTATGGAAGGCTTGTTTAAGCAGCAGGGCTATGAAATCGTTTCTTTTGATCAAGTTGCTGATGTTTATGTAATTAATACTTGCTCTGTTACTCATTTAGGGGAAAAAAAATCCAGGCAGATAATTAGGCGGGCAATACGCCTGAATTCCAAAGCAATTGTTGCCGTAGCTGGATGTTATGCTCAAGTATCGCCCCAAGAAATTGAAGCGATAGAAGGCGTAAAAGTGATCGTTGGCACACAAGATCGACATCGTATTGTGGATTTAGTGGAACAAGCTGCTCATTGCTTAAGTCCAGTAAATATTGTAACGAATATTATGAATGCAGACCATTTTGAAGATATTCCTTTATTTGATGCTCCTGGTCGTACACGAGCTTTTTTAAAGATACAGGAAGGTTGTACTAATTTTTGTACATATTGCATTATTCCATATGCTCGTGGCCCGTTAAGGTCCCGTCCTTTGTCGAGTATTATTCATGAAACTGAAAAACTGATTGCCGCAGGCTTTAAAGAAATTGTATTAACAGGGATTCATTTAGGGGCATATGGTCGTGATATGGAAGATAAGATTGCGTTAGCGGATGTTGTTAGAGCGATCCTAAATATACAAGGTCTTGTTCGCCTCCGATTAGGGTCCTTGGAGTCAATTGAAATATCAGATGAATTAATTGCTCTTATGCGACAGGATGAAAGGCTATGCAGTCATCTGCACTTGCCTTTGCAAGCAGGTGATGCTGCTGTATTGAAAGCTATGAATAGACATTATACATTAGAAGAATACGAACAGCTTATTACTAATATTAGAAATAAAGTTGATGATATTGCGATTTCTACAGATCTTATTGTCGGCTTTCCCGGCGAAACTCCAGAGATGTTTAATCATGCCTTAGCTTTTGTAGAGAAAATGAATTTTTCTCGTATGCATATTTTTCCTTATTCACGACGTAGTGGTACTCCTGCTGCTGAGTATTCTGGGCAAATACCCGAAGAAGAAAAAAGGCGACGAGTACAAATTATGCAGGAGTTAGCAGAGAAGAAAGCTGATGAATTTCTGCAATCTTTCCTCAATCGCCAATTTACCGTCTTATTTGAGATGGAGAGCATAAAAAATGAGAATATAATTGATGGGTTAACAGGGAACTATATTCGTGTTTATACAAGTGGTAACCCAAATATGCAAGGGAAATCTTTTCAGGTAGTATTAGAAAAACCATATCGTGATGGAGTATGGGGAAAAATAGTCGATTAATTTCTAAAAAGAATTCATTGGTAGCAGGATATCTAAAAAAAAAGCAGAATAATTTTAAAGACTCAAATAGAATATGTGCATTTACTAGTGACCAGAATTAAAAAGTATTGAATCTTTATAACTTAGCTGTTTGGGTAGTAACAAAGCGAAGGGAGGTGTTGTAGTATGCCGCAGGAATGTATTTTTTGTAAGATTGCAGCCAAGGAGATTCCTGTAACTGCTTTGTATGAGGATGAGCATATGATTGTTTTTCCTGATATTAATCCAGTTACTCCAGTCCATGTGTTAGTAATTCCCAAGAAGCATATTGCTAATCTCCTAGAGCTAGCACCTGAAGATGCATCGTTAGTAGGTCATATCGTATTTACGATTTCCAGGCTTGCTTCTCAGTTTGGAATTGCCGAAGATGGATTTCGACTGGTTGTAAATACGAAAGATAATGGTGGACAAACAGTTCATCATTTACATTGGCATGTACTTGGTGGTAGATTTATGACTTGGCCACCAGGTTGATATTGACAATGCTTACCTGTATCGTGTATAATTTCTAGGTGTATGTAGAACAAATACACTTCCCCATATCGGTTCAGTGGAGGGAGGGATATCAGATGTCAGAAGTTAAAGTAGGAAAAAATGAAACAATTGATAGTGCACTCCGCAGATTTAAACGTACTTGTCAAAAAGCCGGCACTCTTGCTGAAATAAGAAAGCGCGAACATTATGAAAAACCTAGCGTAAAGCGCAAGAAAAAATCCGAAGCAGCGCGTAAACGCAAGTTTTAATTAGAGTTTCTAAGTTTCGGAGGTTTTTATATGTCTTTAAAAGAAAGATTGACAGAAGATATGAAGCAGGCTATGAAGGATAAAGAGTCAGGTAAATTGCGCCTTTCTGTTATTCGCATGGTACGTGCTAACATAAAGAATGTCGAGATAGACAGTAAACAAGAGCTTTCTGACGATGAGGTTTTAGGGGTTGTTTCCAAAGAAGTAAAGATGCGTCGCGATTCAATTGAAGAGTTCACGAAAGGCAATCGATTAGATTTAGTTGAAAATCTTGAACAGGAAATTGAAGTTTTGATGAAGTATTTACCGGAGCAACTTAGTGAAACCGAAGTTCGTACTTTAGTGGAGCAGGCTGTGGCAGAATCCAAAGCGGTTAGCCCTAAAGAAATGGGCAAAGTAATGGCCATTCTCATGCCGAAGGTCAAAGGACGTGCTGATGGTAAACTCATTAATACCATAGTACGTGAAATTCTAAATCAATGAGTTAATCTGGTACTTATTTTTTAATAAGTACCAGATTTTAATTTTAAAGATAATTGATAGTACGAGTTTATCATTAAAATTAAAAAAATAAGACAAGCAGAAGCTTGTCTTATTTTAATGTAGTTATAAGTGAAGAGAGTGATTGCTATTTCGTTAGGTGTTAAAATAGTTATAAAGTTCAGATCAATAATTGCTATCGATAATATGACTGTAGTAAAGAAGCTATAATAGTAAATGGTAGAAATTAGTTATATGTTTTACGAATAATCTATAAAAATGAAAGTGAGAACAATTGTTATGAATAATAGCACATAGAATACAAATATATAGTATAATTAGGTTATAAATTTGGTCTTATGTCACTTATTCCTTACAAATAGACATTAACATACATACTTCGACAAGTCAAGAGGTTTAATGTAAAAAATAAAGGAGGAATAATAGGATGAAGCATATTGTAAAAATAATGGCTGTATGTATATTGATTAATATGCTGATTGGGGCTTATAAGCCGGTGGCTGCTGATGCTAAGCAGATAGTAATCATAAATGTGAAAGGTGAAATTGATGGCAGTCAAGTAGCAATCGTAAATCGTGGATTAGCTGAGGCTGAGAAGAACAATGCTGCTGCGATTATTATTGAAATGGATACGTTTGGCGGCTTGGTTGATTCTGCCGCTAAAATTCGTGATGCGATTAGCCAAACACCGATTACAACAATTTGTTATGTTAAAAATCGAGCCTGGTCGGCCGGAGCCTTAATTGCCATTGCTCATAAGCATATTGCCATTGCGCCAGGCGGCAGTATTGGCGCAGCGGAGCCGATACCGACCACTGAAAAGACCATTGCTGCATTAAAAGCTGAATTTGCTGCCACAGCAAATAAAAGTGGGCGTAATGTGAAGATTGCGGAAGCGATGGTGGATAAAACGGTAGGTTTCCCTGGATATGCTGAACCAGGACAGATTCTAGCTCTTACGGATTATCAGGCAAAAGAAGTGGGCTATGCTGATATAATCGCTGCTGACCGCAAAGATGTATTAGCTCATTATGGATTAATGGATCATGAAATAGTTGAATATCATCTTGGCTGGACGGAAAAAATAGCAGGATGGCTTTCTGACCCTGCTGTAAAGTCATTTTTAGTATCGGTTATCTTTCTAGCAGTATTTACAGAAATTAAAACTGCTGGTATGGGAGTGGCAGCATTCATTGGTTTATTAGCGGCAATGTTGTTCTTTGGCAGTCAATGGCTGACAGGTTTAGCGGGATGGTTTGAGCTTATTTTATTTGCTAGTGGGGTGCTGCTGATTCTAATTGAATTATTTGTTCCAGGTTTTGGTTTTTGGGGCATTAGCGGCGTAAGTTGTATTTTGGTAAGCCTGTTTCTTACTTTAGGTGGAAATGCAACAGCTCTTAGCTTATTATCCATTAGTTTACTTATTGCAATTGCTGTTTTCTTATTCATACTTAAGTATCTGCCCTCAAGCAGATTGTGGGCCAAGCTAATTCTAAAGGACTCGGAAACAACAGAAGCAGGGTTTAGCAGCAGTCATGACTATAGTGCCTATGTGGGACGAGAGGGTGTTGTTGTTACGTTGCTAAGACCATCAGGCCTAGTTGATTTTGATGGTGTGCAGCTGGATGTAATATCAGAGGGGCAATATATTGAACCAGGAGTACGAGTAAAGGTGGTGAGCAGTAACGGTAGTCGAATTGTTGTTAAGCGAGTTTAAAATGGAGTGGGAGGTAATCGAATGGGAATTTTCAGTGTAATAGGACCTTTATTTTTAGTATTGTTGGTAGTAGTGGGTATTGCAATCTTTTTGCATTTTGTACCCCTTGGCTTATGGATTTCAGCGATTGCCGCTGGAGTGCGGGTGGGCATTTTTACGCTAGTTGGAATGAGGCTTCGGCGTGTGCCGCCTGCTAATATTGTCTTGCCATTAATTAAAGCCAATAAAGCAGGACTTGAGGTAACAGTAAATCAATTAGAAGCTCATTATCTGGCAGGAGGGAATGTGGATCGTGTTGTAGATGCTTTGATTGCTGCCCACCGTGCCGAAATTCCTCTGCCTTTCGCCAGGGCTGCCGCTATTGATTTAGCAGGCAGAAATGTTTTAGAAGCTGTACAAATGAGTGTTAATCCTA
>CAMKSY010000214.1 GCA_946415545.1 uncultured Pelosinus sp.
CCCATATGGTGGTGGCAGAAATAGAAAGGCAGTTTCTCATACCAGGGGCTGCTGTTGATTATACAGATGGATTGAGTGTAGAGTTTGATGACTGGCGGTTTAATTTGCGAATGTCTAATACAGAGCCTCTGATTCGTCTGAATGTGGAGAGCCGAGGCGATGCTTCTTTGCTGGAGAAGAAAACGGCTGAATTATTAGCTGCCATTGAGAGGCTGGGGTAACGAGGGGAATAAAGGGTAGTATCTTTAGGTGATTCCTATAGCATCATAATGTCATTGCAAACAGAGTGAAGCAATCCCTCTGGGCAGAGATTGCTTCACTCCATTCCCAATGACTAAAGGTACAATCTGAGTTCTATAAGGAAAGTAAAAATAAGTATTACAGCTAAGGTTGGTGTTAAAATGAGAAGAAGTTTGGGAAAGGTTCGCAAGGCGGTGATTCCGGCGGCAGGGATGGGGACAAGGTTTTTGCCTGCAACAAAGGCGCAGCCTAAAGAGATGCTGCCTATCGTAGATAAGCCGGCGATTCAATATATCATTGAGGAGGCTGTTCAATCAGGCATTGAAGAAATCCTCATTATTACAGGGCGAAATAAGCGTTCCATTGAGGATCATTTTGATCGGTCGGTAGAACTGGAGCTGCTGCTTAAAGATCAGGGCAAGTACGATTTATTAAACTTGGTAGAGGAAATTGCGGACGTTACGATTCATTATGTAAGGCAGAAGGAAGCAAAGGGATTGGGACATGCCGTGTTATGTGCCAAACAGTTTGTAGGGAATGAGCCTTTTGCTGTGCTCCTAGGGGATGATATTATTGATGCCAGTGTTCCTTGTTTAAAGCAAATGATGAGTGTCTATGAGGATTGCTACGGGACCATTCTAGGGACACAAGAAGTTCCTTTGGATAAGGTTTGTAATTATGGAATTGTAAAACCTGTGGAACTTAAGCAGAATGTGTGGCAGGCTGTGGATCTTGTTGAAAAACCAGATATGTCAGAGGCTCCTTCTCGTTTGGCAGTGATGGGACGCTATATTCTCCAGCCTGAGATTTTTGCTATCTTAGAGAATACGCCTCCGGGAAAAGGCGGAGAGATACAGTTAACGGATGCGATTCGTACCTTAGCATTCCAGCAGCATTCGGTGTATGCGTATCATTTTGAAGGCCGTCGTTATGATGTGGGTGATAAACAGGGGTATTTGGAAGCGACCATTGAGTTTGCCCTGAAACGTCCTGAACTACGGGATGATTTTTTACGATATTTGCTCAAAACAGTGGGACCGTTGGTGGCAGAAAAGAATGGGAAGTGTACAAAAATGTAGGGAGGTTGTTGTCTAATGAGCAGTAAAGAAAAACATTGTTTAACATTAGCCTCGGGTTTTTCCTATGATTATGGTAATCTGTATGGAGCTGGTAAAGTAACTGCCGGTGATGTGGAAGAGTTGGCAGAAAAGCTGGCTGCTGCACAAAAGGCTGTTGAGACCATGCGGGCGACAGGTGAAGTGCGGGGACATTTGTCCAAAGATGGTACTCCGGAAAAAGTGCTATTTACCCAACTGCCTTATGTGGCTGAAGGTAACCTAAACTCCCCTGCGTCCATTGCTAGGT
This sequence comes from uncultured Pelosinus sp., assembly GCA_946415545.1. GTDB lineage: Bacteria > Bacillota > Negativicutes > DSM-13327 > DSM-13327 > Pelosinus. Next base: position 1,606 of record CAMKSY010000214.1, read on the forward strand.
TAAAGGAGTTTGGCAGTTCTCTAAAAGATTCAGTAGATGCTGTAGTAACCTTTGGCATTGGCGGATCGTACCTAGGGAATAAGGTTTTATTTGATGTTCATTGTGGAGAGTTTTGGAATGCAAAAAGTGTAAAGGAACGCCATGGTTATCCGAAGCTATATTTTAATGGCAATAACATTGATGCGAGACGAACCGCAGATATGATAGAGCATCTGATCGCAGAAGCCCGTCTGAAAGCGGTTCATGGTCAGCCTAATTCCTATAAAGTCGTCTTAGTGGTGATTTCAAAATCTGGCGGCACTCTAGATACCATGTCGACTTTCATGGTGATGTATAATGCTTTAAAACAACAAGAACCATTGCTGCATATTGAAGTGGTGGCGGTAACAGATCCAGCAAAAGGTGAGAAGGCTACTTTATTGGGAAAATTAGCCCAGGAGCAGGGCTGGCCGACCTTTAGCGTTCCAGATGGCGTAGGCGGCAGATTTAGTATTTTCTCGGAAGTCGGTTTAGTCACTGCAGCCTGCATCGGCATGGATATCGATGAATTCTTGGCTGGTGCACAAGCCATGGATCAGGCATGTCATACTCCCGATATATACAAAAATCCGGCGAAATTAAATGCAGCTTTAAAGTTTATTGCTGCCGAGAAATACGGGCGGGACATTGAAGTGTTCATGCCTTATGCAGATTATTTGAAATCAGTAGCAGAATGGTATGTACAGCTGTTAGCTGAATCATTAGGCAAACGTACCAGCCGAGAAGGAGCGGAAGTATTTTATGGACGGACTCCCATTGTAGCTGTTGGAACAACAGATATGCATGCCCAGACACAGCAGCATCAGGATGGGAAAAAAGATAAGGTGGTTCAGTTTGTAAAGGTGGCTAAGTGGGAGCAGGATGCTGTGATTCCTGATGTTTTCCCTGCAGTCTCCAAGCTTTCTGAAATATCTTCTATCTATTTGAGTCAGGCATTGGACGTTGCACGAGAGGCCAATGCAGAGGCGCTCATTAATGACGAACGTTTTAATGCCACGCTGATACTGCCTTCCTTGAATGCCTATCATTTAGGTGAACTGTTATATATGCTGGCATTGTCTGTTGCTTATGAAGGTGAATTGGCGAATGTTGATGCTTTTGATCAACCGGGGGTGGAAGCATATAAACGTCTAATGGGGCCTAGATTAAAGGCTTTAAAAGAATAAAGAAAAAATTTCCAAAAAAATCCTGTTATTCGTAACAGGATTTTTACTATTTTTGGAGAATTTTATTACTGAAAGGTAGGCGGTAGCTGTGGCGATTAAGATAGTGATTGCAGATGATCATGCCCTATTACGGCAAGGAATAATAAACGTGCTGAAATTAGAAGATGATTTTCAAGTAATTGGAGAAGCCTGTGATGGGGCAGAAACCGTAGAAAAAGCCATTGCTTTAACTCCGGATATCCTTTTGCTGGATATAAATATGCCTCGAATGAATGGTTTGGATGTTATAAAAAAAATTAATGAGCAAGAGAAAGCAATTAGAATTATTGTTTTAACTATGCATGATGACGAAAGCTATGTAATGGAAGTCATAAAGTCCGGTGCTGTTGGGTATTTGTTAAAGGATATTGAGCCGGGTATGTTAGTTGCAGCCATTCGTACGGTGTACGCTGGCGAATCCTATATTTATCCAACCTTGGCAAAACGAATCTTTAATGAGTTTAGTCGTACTCATCAAGATAAGGATAAAGGGAAGGTTCCTGAAATCGTTAGGACAATCAGTCGTAGAGAAGAAGGCTTAACCTATAGGGAATATGAGGTATTGCAAGGGGTATGCCGGGGACTGAGTAATCAGGAACTTGCGAAGAGCTTATTCTTAAGTGAGAAGACGGTTAAGAATCATCTTACGAATATATTCCGCAAGATCAGCGTAAATGATCGTACCCAGGCTGTGCTGTATGCTATAAAGCATAAACTTGTAATCCTAGAGTAAATCACCTTTTATAGCATTTTGCATATCATATCCTATCCCATGTTAAAGGGGGTAGGATATTTTGTTTTTTTCCTATACAGCGAGTGTAATATTGTTGTCTCTGGCTATGTATGGAATGTGGTATTGTATTCGTGATCTGTGGAAATGGTGGTTGGAGCCTCGTTTTGTGTCAGTTCCCAGCTGCAGCTTTTTAATTGTGGTAAGAAATTTAGATTACAGAGTAGAAGATCTGCTGCGGTATCTGGCCCATGAGATTGATCGGGCTGAGGTAGATTGTGACATTGTCGTGGTAGACGTAAGTTCGGATGATTTTACTGCACTGATTTTAGAACGATTGGTTGGAGATATTCCGATTATGAAGGTGGTAATGTTCTCGGAGGAAATAAGACCAGTAAGTGATGCTATTGCTCTATGCCGCGGCAGTGTAGTTCACGTCATGGATCTGGCGCATCGCATGAGCATCGATGACTTTATGGTTGCTGTATGCGGCCTATTACGCCAGGATTATCAAGACGTCATGCTCAAAAGAGCAGCCAGGTGAATTGGATTCAGGGAGTCGATGGCTGTAACCGCAGAGGCGCAGAGAACACAGAGAAAAATAAATAAGCATATTACATATCCCTCTTTGTGTTCTCTGGGATTAAAAAGCTCTTCGCGTTTAAACGTCTTGTTATTCTTTCCCATGTTTTAACAGTAGAATATCATAGATAATCTCCACAAGCTTCTGGGCAATGGGCATGAGATTGGGATGAGAATCCGTTGACTGGGCAGTACAAGACATTACTAGTTTGGCAGATTGCAAATGTTTTTTTACCGTAGCTGAGGTCCAATATACTGGAATGTCTGTATTCCCAGTTAGTGTAATGACCGCTTGATAGGAACTACGATTATTTTCAGCCACACCCATTACGGAATGATAATTAATATATCCGGTACTCGTATCGCCTGCTACTTTGGGTATCCTTGTTTTCATCGGACAGAGGACAAGCCCGGGAGCGATGGGCAGCGGCTGTAAAATTCTTTGACCAGTGGCAAGGAGCGTGTGCTGTCTTAAGGCTGTAAGATCCATTGCGCGGCTATGGGCTAAACGCCGCAATACGGTGCGAATGGAAGCAGCGGTAGTAGTTTGTTTGCCATCTGTTGTAATAATCGCAGTAGTGTCGCCTTCCGAAGTATAATGGGGAAGAATAGCAGCAATATGATTAAATATAGGTAATTTTTTTAACATAGGAACTCCTTATTATCGAACGTGTGTTCGATTTTTTATTTTTATAATAACAAATTTTAGGTGAAATAACAAGAACTTTACGGCAATGTTTTTTTGTATAGACAGCCCTATTATTTCACATACTTTAATAATATGAAGTGAAAGAGGGGGAAATCCGATTGTTAAATGAGCGGGTCGATCATGGAGAAAGCAGTTACAAATGCACCCGATGCGGCGGGGTCTTTGGCTCTCATGATGAGAACATTGTTCGCTGCCCTTTTTGCGACATGGTATGTGATGAGGTAAAATGTCGCGTAATCGAAAGCTGTTATGAAGAATATTAATAAAAGTACAAAAGAATACAAGGAAAATCATGGGGCACGTCGAAAGGATAATCAAACAGACCCTTGGCTTACAATGCAGCTTTTGGGAATTGTGGCAAAGGGTCTATTGTTAATTTGGAATAAGGAGTTGATGAATTATGGCTTATAGCAAAACGGAAATTAAACAAGAAAGTGGAAAAGATGCTGGCTTAGAGCAGGTAATCATTTGGCTGCGTGAAGATTTAATTGGCGAATTGGAAGCGATTAATCAGTATCAGGCTCATATTGATAGGATTGATAATGAGGAAGTTAGAGAGCTGCTAGAGCATATTCGCGATGATGAAAAAGAGCATGTCGCAGAGATTACTCATCTCTTAGCCCGGATTGATGTTATTCAACGGGAAAAATTCGCCGAGGATCATACCATGGCGCAAGAAGATCGCGTAGTAAGCGGAGCTTCAGGCGAGGCCGATGAGAAAGCAGCAACCATTGGTAATCTATTCGGGAAAAAATAGGCTATAAAGGAAGGAGAGGTAGTATGGATATTTTAGATCGGGATTCAGCACCCTTAACAGAGACAGAATGGTCGAAGATTGATGAAGCAGTTGTAAATACGGCTCGTCGTATGCTGGTAGGCAGAAGAGTGATTGAAGTGCTGGGGCCTATGGGTCCTGGAGTATATACGATTCCTTATTCCATTTTCAGCGGCACTTCGTCTACTGGCATTGATATGGTGGGAGAGCAGGAAGATTTTATTGTAGCACCTAGTTCTCGTGCGACAACAAGTGTGCCCATGCTTTACAAAGATTTTAAAATTATGTGGCGGGATGTAGAAGCCGATCGTCATATGGGATTGCCTCTTGATGTGAGCACTGCTGCGGTAGCTGCAAATTATGTAGCGGTTCAGGAAGATAATTTGATTTTCAATGGTAATAAAGAATTGGGTCAGGTCGGATTGCTGAATGTACAGGGACGCAAGACTGTAAAAATCAGCGAATGGGATGAGCCAGGCAGTGCTTTGGCTGATGCAGTGAAAGCTGTAAGCGCCTTGAGTGAGGCTGGACATTATGGTCCTTACGCTATGGTAGTGAGTCCTCTTCTCTTTGGCCGTATGGTACGGGTATATGGCAATACTGGAATGTTGGAATTGGATCAGGTGAAAGCCTTAATTACTGGCGGAGTATATTACTCCAACACGATTAGCGGCAACAAAGCAGTAGTATTAGCTACTGGCGGTCATAATGTAAACTTGGCAGTTGGTCAGGATATGACTACTTCTTACATGGGAGCAGCCAATATGAATCATACTTTTAGAGTATTAGAAACAGCAGCTCTATTAGTACGTCGTCCTGATGCAATTTGTACGATTGAGTAGGGAAAGTAAGGTTTTTCATTACAGAGACACAGTGGGTACAGAGGGGACACCTTCCTGTACCCACTGTGTCTCTTTTTGGTTATAAAGCTTGCTATTTATCAGACTGTTTAAAATCCTATTTGTGCCTCATTCTTTCTTCATCCCTTGCAGGTGCTGCCTGTGCCGGGTATAATGTTATAAGAATAAGTACAGCCTTGCGAGGTTTGTTTGAGGTGAATCAATGGGAATATTACGAGTAGAAAGTTTACATAAAGCTTTTGGGATTGAGACCTTATTTACCAATGTGGCGTTTGAGTTAGAACGCGGGGATACCATTGGGTTAATTGGTGCCAATGGTACGGGGAAGACGACGCTCATGCGCTGTTTACTAGGATTGGAATCCATTGATGGTGGGCGCGTGGCAGTACCGGTAGGTGAGAACATTGGTTATGTGCAGCAGGATTCTACTTTGCATCAGGGAACATTGTATGAAGAGTTATGTTCTGCTTATGCTGATATATTGGCTTGTCAGGATAAAATGCATGAATTAGAGCAGGCGATTGCAGCTGCAGAGGGAGATCATGCTCTAGACGGACTGATGAAAGAATATGCAAAAGTAGTAGATGTATTTGAGCGGGGCGGGGGCTACGAATACGAGAATAATATTCGCCGCGTTGCCTTTGGCTTGGGCTTTTCTACGGAGGATTTCTCAAGGAGCATTGAAACCTTTTCCGGTGGGCAGAAAACCAGAATTTGTTTAGCGAGAGCGTTAATTCGTCAGCCTGATTTTTTGTTTTTAGATGAAC
>CAMKSY010000215.1 GCA_946415545.1 uncultured Pelosinus sp.
GAATAAAGAAATGGCTAAAATAAACAAGACGTGTCAAGAGGATGAAGCTGCTGCTATTGCGTGTTCATGAATGATGGAGAATAACAGCTGAAAATCAGAATATAACAACAATAATAAAACTAACTTAAATATATTGCAATGCATAAAAACATGATATATAATCTAAACAAGTTGAGTTAATGATGTTTTAGTTGTCTTTGGTTAAGAGTACAACGAAGTGCCGACCGAATGCCTGTGTGCATTCAGTCGGCTATTATTTTTATAAGGGGGGAGTAAAGTGTCAGATGACAGCACATTTGTTTTGACAGGACTGCAGCTAGTGATAATGGGGGATGTAGAAGCGGATGCGCCAGATGGATCGATTGGATTTACTAAGCAGGATGCTATTGTTTCTGAGGCTATCCCTACTGTACCAAGTAATAACGTTACTAGTGAAAAACTTAGAGATCTATTAATGATGATCTGTTTGGAATATCCCTTCTGGAATGATTTTCGTATATTGGATTTTTTTAATAAGCGCAGTATTTCTATGACAATGGAAGAGTTACGAGATTTGCGCAGAGAATGTGGTATTGAAAGCAGAGAAGATGTTTGCCTGGAGTTAATGCGACTCTATTTTAATAACGAAATAGAGTTAGACAAAAAACAGGTACAGTTTATCGAAAGGCTGAATCCGGCATTTCGAGATCGCGATTTTCTGGCAGATAGACCTGGTGAATTGCTTGTATATGAATGTATCTTTTTTCGAAGGCTAAATAAAATGTTTTATCTTCACCTAGTATTTGATCTATTTAATGGCTATGCTTTTGGTAAAATAAGTCGCCGGTGCTCAGGGGAAGTAGGATTAAAGCTGCTGCAGGAAAAGGTTATTCCCTTTTATCGCAGCAGAGGTTACGAGATTCATGGTATTTTACATTCTATCAAATCAACTCGAGATCATTGGGAAGCAGAAGAAGCCAAAATTAAGGACAGTATTGTAGCAATGAGTATTGAGTGGTTAGAGCCTAAGCATGAGTTTGGGATCATACAGCGTTTTCAGCGAGATTTTTTAGATTGCTTTTTCAGTAATGCAGAAGCACTTGATATATCATTATTCATGATTCAGCCGGCTTTTGATCGGTGGATGACAAAATATAATGCCTTCTGTCCCTTTCATCAAAGGCGTAATCTCTTAAGTTTCGCGAATGAGTTAGAAAATACAGCTGGTTGTAGGTTTCTCCTAAGTTAAATAAATAGATTGAAAGCGTTGAAACATATGAGTATAATGAAAATAAACTAAAATCATTTTTGTGTACAATGACGTACCGGTCGGATGTGCTGATGCATTCCGGAACCGGCTTTATTTTTAGGTAAGAGAATAAGATCGTATTTATAAATCATAAAAACGGATATTGGCGTAGTTGACCAAGCAGCAAAAGGGAGGGAAGGATATGGAGCAAGTACAACTGATGATGACAATTGGTGAAATTATTAAGAACTATCCTGAAACACGAGAGGTCTTTATTAATAATGGTTTTGCTATTTTTGCCGATGATACGGTAATACAGCAGCTGGGATTGGTGTTAAAATTAAAAACAGCATTAAAAAGTAAAAACATAAATGAAGAATCTTTTATGAAACTGCTGCAAGGAAAAATTGCAGACACGGGCAGATATAAAAACTTACACACGACAGTGCTTGAAAATGACTCAAACCACTTAAATATGCTGTCCCTATTGCCTTGCCCATTAAAAGTTCCCATGCAAGGGGAATTAAAATTATTTCTGGACTATTTGCGTGAAGAAAAAAATATGCCCCTGAATTACTGCATCGAATCTTTTTTCAATGATCATTTGGATTATGAGGATTATCTGGAGCATTTTCAAGAGCCAGATGAAATTCCTGATATTATCATGACTGCCGGCTACAGTTTTTTTTATAAAAGCTTCATGGATCGCTTTGTTGCCAAAGGAATCTTTGCTGACGTGATCAATCGTCCCGTCAATTCTCGTCTGGCAGAAGCTGGCATCATTGATCCTGATGGACATTTTACAGTGATTGGAGCCAATGTTCTTGTTATGGTAGTGGATCAGAATCGCTTAGGAAACATTCCTATGCCTAAAACCTGGGGAGAGTTATTAAAACCTGAGTATGAAAACAAAGTAGTGATGCGCGGGCATGGTGATATTTTTTGTGATGTCGTACAGCTTAACTACTATAAAGATTATGGGGTGGCGGGAGTGGAGCAATTAGCACGGTCTGTAAAGTATGGCCTCCATCCTTCACAAATGATAAAAGAGCTTACCAGCAGTCGTAAAGATGTTCCGCCGATTCACATTATGCCGTACTTTTTTTACAAAACCATGAAGGAGTCTGAGCATATAAAAGTTCTATGGCCCGAGGACGGAATCTTAACCTACCCCATATCTGTGCTGATTAAAGCGGATAAAATGCAGGAATTACAGGAAATAGCGGAGTATCTGACAGGCCCAGAAATTGCAAGGATTTGTGCAGAAGCGTATTTTCCGGCCACCCATGGGGATGTGAAGGTGAACCTCCCTGATTGCGTAAAATTAAAATGGCTGGGCTGGGATTTTATTAAAAATAATGATATGAAATACCTTGTGGAAACCATGAATGATGCCTTTATGCAGGTATATCGCGGGGGAGGAAAAGACGTATGCAGCTAATTACGGTTGCCGGACCACCCTCGGCGGGTAAAACTTCCGTTATGTTAAAGATCATCGAAACCCTTCAGGATGAAATGCTGAAAGTGGGTGTGATCAAATTTGATTGTTTGTCTACCCAGGATCAGATTCTCTATCAAAAAAAAGGCATTGAAGCAAAGATTGGTCTGTCGGGGAATCTTTGTCCAGATCATTTTTTTGTAAGTAATGTTCAGGATTGCTTACTATGGTCACAAAAAAATAATTTAGACCTGTTAATTACGGAGAGTGCTGGTTTGTGCAATCGGTGTTCTCCACATATTCGTGATGTCATGGCAGTTTGTGTAATTGATAATTTGAGCGGTGTGAATACACCCAGAAAAGTGGGGCCTATGCTGAAGTTAGCCGATATCGTCATTATAACGAAGGGAGACATTGTTTCCCAAGCCGAGCGGGAGGTTTTTGCTTTTCGGGTGAAGCAGGCAAACCCAAGTGCAATCATTGTTCATGTAAATGGTATTACTGGCCAGGGTGCCAGGGAAGTTGGCCAGCTCTTTAAAGGAGCGCAGAGTGTGGATAGCCTTACCGATTATCATTTGCGCTTTTCCATGCCGGCAGCTACTTGTTCCTATTGTTTAGGACAAACTCGTATTGGGCAAAACTTTCAAATGGGAAATGTCCGCAAAATGGATCTTAGCTAGAAGCAGTTTATTAGGAAGGTGAAAATGACATGTGGGATCGTTTGTCTGTAATGACAATAAAGCAATTATTTAGTTCGTATCCCTATGCAGCCGATTTTTTTTCATCGCTGCCCAATCTGGAGCAAAGTGAGGACTCTTCTATTGGAGCATATTTCGCTGCAATCGAGGAAGATACGCTGCAGGATTTAGGGATTGGAAGGCAAGAGTTTCTAGAGCAGTTTCTTTCTTTTATGCTACAAATGGAAAAATTAAAAGAAGAGAAGGTTAAAATTGAATCCATTACGATTATAGGCGGCAAGGACAAGCAAGGAAAAGCTGAAGACATAGAATTAACGATCCATGCGGGAGAAATTGTCTGTATTGTGGGACCTACTGGCTCCGGCAAAAGCCGATTACTGGCTGATATTGAATGGGTAGCACAGCACGATACACCAACGAATCGCAAAATATTGATTAATGGACAGCTGCCTGATATGAGATGTCGATATTCTGTTGAACATAAGCTGGTAGCTCAGCTTTCTCAAAATATGAACTTTATTATGGATTTATCGGTACAAGAATTTGTCAGTATGCATGCAGAAAGCAGGATGCTGGAGGATATTGAAGAAGTGACCCGTCAGATTATCGATAAGGCCAATGAATTGACCGGAGAACAATTTACCCCTGATACACCTGTTACCTCTTTAAGCGGAGGCCAGTCTAGAGCATTAATGATTGCCGATACAGCCTATTTAAGCTCGTCTCCCATTGTGCTGATTGACGAAATCGAAAATGCTGGTATTGATCGCCAGAATGCTCTGCGGCTGCTAATTGATGAGCAAAAAATCGTATTGATGGCTACTCATGACCCGATATTGGCATTAATGGGGGATAAACGAATTGTGATTAAAAATGGGGGAATGAACGGCGTTATTCAAACATCTGAAAAAGAACGGGAAAATCTAACTCTATTAATGGCGATGGATCAAAAAATGTTAGCAATCCGAGAAATGTTGCGCAATGGTGGACAAATTGAAGAGATTCCAGTGGAGTTGGAAGAATTTATTTTAACCAATAAATAGTGATAGAAATATACTTATTTAGGGTATATTTATGTTGAATAGGATGTAGAATAATGCTAGAATTTGGGATAAGAAGGCCTGCCAGCTTCAGGTAAGAATATAGGAGAGGAGAGAGTATATTGAAAATTAGCGGAAGAAACAAATTGCAAGGTGTTGTCAAAGAAATCATTAAGGATACTGTGATGGCTAAAGTGATACTTGATTATAAGGGGGATGAAATTGTTGCTGTCATCACTGCGGATTCCATTGATGATCTGGGATTAAAAGTGGGCGATGAAGTAACGGCACTAATAAAGTCTACAGAAGTTATGATTATAAAATAGCCAACTTACATAATAAAAAGAAGGCGATTACCTGTCGCCTTCTTTTTATTATGTAAGTAAGTCTATGATCGATCTCTGTGTCTACTGTGATGTGTTAGCGCTTTTTTTATTATAAATTAATAAAAGTATTGAAAAGAACTTCTTGTCGTTTTGCCATTTCCATTCATATTCCAAGAAGGTGGAGGCTCAGATACTTGCTGTCCTTGGTGGAGAAATAAGACTTCACTGCCCATTGCCTGGGCTTCTTCTGGTGAGTGGGTGACAAGTATGAAGGGAATATTCCAGATTTCCTGCAGTCTTTTTAGCTCATCTTGCAATTCGTAGCGACTCTGGGCATCTAGGGCAGACAAGGGTTCGTCGAGTAAAAGGATCTGAGGCTGGGCCATTAATGCACGAGCCATAGCTACCCGTTGTTTTTCACCGCCAGATAATTGGCTAATGGAGCGATGGGGGAGATGTTCGATTTTTAATAACGTAATTAGCTTTTCGTATAATTCATTAGCCTCTTGGCTGGGATTTTTTACTCCGTACCAAATATTATGCTTAACATTCATATGAGGAAACAGTGCAAAGTCCTGAAACATATAGCTTACATTTCTCTTCTTAGGTGGCAAATGAATTGTTTTCGAAGAAGAATAAAAAACACTATCATTAGATACAATACTACCTTCATCTGGTTTTAGTAAGCCTGCAATACAACGTAAGATGGTTGTTTTGCCACAGCCGGAAGGACCAAATAAAACAATGGTTTTATTTGGAGCAGTAAAGGCGATATTTAGAGTAAAATCAGATAATTTTTTTTTGATATCTACTGTTAGCATAATGTGCTCCTTCCTTTTCAGTGCAAAGTAATATTTTTCCCTTTCCAATGATTTAATCCGAAAATAATAGAAAAGGTGATTACGCTGATAATGATTACATACATCCCTGCTGTTATTAAGTCATTGGATTCTGTAGCAAAATAAATTGCCAATGGAATTGTTTGTGTTTTGCCGGGAATATTACCGGCAATCATAATGGTAGCACCAAATTCTCCCAAGGTTCTTGCAAAGGATAGTACCAAACCTGATACCAATCCCGGCCAGGATAATGGCATGGTAACTGTCCAAAATACACGCCATTCGCTGGCTCCTAATGTACGTGCAGCATCTTCTAGTGTTTTATCGATACCTTCAAAGGCTGCTTTAGTGCTCTGGTACATTAGCGGAAAGGATACAACCGTACCTGCCAGAATCGCTGCTGATTGTGTAAAAATGATCTGCATGTCAAAATATTTCATTAGAAGAATTCCTACGGGCCCTTGTTTACCAACTAAGATTAACAGTAAAAATCCAATGACGACAGGTGGTAAAACCAAGGGAAGAGTAAAAAAAGATTCTAGAGCTGCTTTTCCTGGAATTGCAGTGCTGCGCATGACATAAGCCGATAATACGCCAAGAAAAAATACAAAGAACACTGAAATAGATGCAACCTTAATTGAAAGAATAACGGGCTGCCATTCGACCATACGTTTTCACCTGCGCCATCATGTTAAATTTGTATGATATAAAACGCACTTAAGACTGCTCATACTGGAAAGTGAAAGATACGATTTCCTTGCTGCGTAATTGCTCATTGACAATATCCTGCCGGCTAATCATTAGTGCGTTTATAACTGATTACTTACTCATAGTAAAACCGTACTTTTCAAAAATAGCCTTGGATTCCGGAGTGCTTAAATAGGCAAGAAAATCGGCAGCTGCTTTTTCTTGTTTGCTTCCAGCTAAAACTGCCGCTGGATAAAGAATTGGCTGGTGAGATCCTTCTGGTGCAGTAGCTGCGATTTTTACTTTGTCACTGGATACAGCATCTGTTTTATAAACAATTCCCGCTTCTACGTTGCCTGTCTCCACATAGGTTAAAACGGTACGAACATCTTTGGCAAGCACTGCTTTGCTTTGTATTTTATCCCAGATTCCCAATTTCTTTAGAACTTCCTGTGCATATTGTCCTGCTGGTACCGATCCTGTTTCACCAATACTTACTTTTTGCACATCATTTTTTGTTAAGTCTTCATATGTTGTGATGTTGAGGGTAGAAGCTGTAGGAACAATCACAACGAGCTTGTTCTCTACTAAGTTTTTACGTGTAGCCTTATTCACAAGGTTTTTCTCTTCTAAGTCATTCATCTGTTTTGGTGCTGCCGAAATGAAAAGGTCAGCGGGAGCACCTTGTTCAATTTGCTTTTGTAGAGCTCCTGAGGCTCCAAGATTATAGATTAGCTTAATAGTGGTATTTTTGGTTTCATAGTTCTTTTGGATTTCAGCAAGAGCATCCTTTAAACTGACTGCGGCAGAAACGTTTAGCTCAACTTTCTGCGGCGGTGTGGCTGGAGTTGCTGACTTTTCACTGCTGCAGCCTGCCAGGAAAGAGGTAATCAAAAGTGATGCCATCATAAAAGATAATAAGCGGTTTTTCATAGTTTTTCCTCCTATTGTTTCATTTGGCTACATTCCCAAAAAAAATCAACTAACGTAGCTCCACAGAACTAGAT
>CAMKSY010000216.1 GCA_946415545.1 uncultured Pelosinus sp.
ATCAGATGCAACGGCTACTTCTTGACCAAGTAAATCAGAAAGTCGTTTTGCCACAGGTGCTAGGGAAAAGGCAGGCACTACTTCACCTTTCGGGCGTCCTAAGTGGCTGGCAATAATAATCGCAGCATTTTGTGACAATAAATATTTCAATGTTGGCAAAGTAGCACGAATGCGAGTATCTTCTGTGATATTGCCCGCTTTATCCATGGGAACATTGTAATCTACACGAATAAAGACTTTCTTTCCCGCTACATCAATGTCTCTAATAGACTTTTTATTCAACATTTTTGTTTCTCCTTAAAAATATTGCCCGGCCCAAAAAGGCCGGGCCGTAAGATCTTTTAATAATTATGCAAGTTCAGCAAAATACTTAATAGTACGAACCATTTGGCTTGTGTAGCTGCTTTCATTATCATACCAAGAAACAGTCTGGACTTGCGTCAATCCGTTATCAATAGGAGCTACCATAGTTTGTGTAGCATCGAATAAGGAACCATATCGGATGCCAACAATATCGCTGGATACCAATTCATCTTCCGTGTAACCGAAAGATTCATCAGCTGCTGCTTTCATAGCTGCATTAACTTGTTCTTTGGTAACTGTACCTTCAACAACGGATATTAAAATCGTAGTAGAACCGGTTGGGGTTGGAACACGTTGTGCTGAACCGATTAATTTACCGTTTAATTCAGGAATAACTAAACCGATTGCTTTAGCAGCCCCAGTAGAGTTAGGAACAATATTAACTGCTGCAGCCCGGGATCTTCTGAGGTCACCATTTCTCTGAGGGCCGTCAAGAGTCATTTGATCACCAGTATAAGCGTGGATTGTGGACATAATACCACTCTTAATTGGAGCTAAATCGTTAAGTGCTTTAGCCATAGGAGCTAAGCAGTTTGTTGTGCAAGAAGCTGCAGAAATAACTGTATCGCTAGCTTTTAATATATCATGGTTTACGTTAAAAACAACAGTAGGCAGATCATTTCCTGCTGGAGCAGAGATAACTACTTTTTTAGCGCCAGCTTTAATATGCGCAGAAGCTTTTTCTTTAGAAGTATAGAAACCTGTGCATTCAAGAACAACGTCTACACCAATTTCACCCCAAGGCAGTTCTTCGGCTTTTGCTGATTTGTAGATTTTAATTTCTTTGCCGTCAATCGTGATAGAATCCTCACCTGCAGTTACTTTGCTAGCTAGAGCATAAGTACCTTGAGTTGAATCATATTTCAATAAGTGTGCCAACATTTTAGGACTTGTTAAGTCATTGATTGCAACAACATCATATCCTTCTGCCCCGAACATTTGCCTAAATGCAAGACGTCCAATACGCCCAAAACCATTGATCGCTACTTTTACTGCCATTGTTAAAATACCTCCCAATTATAATTTATTTATTTTCGCCTAATACCATAACATAGGATATGCCATTAGGGCTTATATAATACTCTGAATAGCTCTGGCTGCAGATTCGTCTGTAATCAACACATCCTGCCCACCGGCATTTGTAACAGCCACAATGGCCTCCGCTTTCCTTCGGCCTCCTGCTACAGCTACTACTACACCGATATCCGCCAAATCATCCAGATGTAACCCCACACTGCTTGTAATATAAATGTTTTTACCTTCTAGAGTACAGTAATGTCCTAATGCCTCGCCAACAGCACCGCTATTAATGAGTTTAGAAACAAATTCCTCATCAAACCCTCGGCGAACAGCCATTTCCTGCGCTTGACCAATACCATGTATCAAAACATCAGCATGTTTAATCATATCTGCGACAGTAAGAATGTTGCTATTATTGGCCACCATCACACCGAGCATTTCTTCACTGATCCCCTCTGGTACATGAATCATACGGTATTTGCCGCCTAATTTGGTAGCCATAGCGGCAGCAATGGTATTGGCCTGGTTTTCTACTTTCTCCCCAAGCCCGCCCCGGGCTGGAACAACAGTAACAGAAGGCTGAGTAAAATGGATAGCCTCGGCCACATTGGCCATAATGGTTCCGCCACTTACCGCAACAATCATATCACTCTTATTTAAATGCTGGGCCAATATGTTAGCAGCAGCACGCCCTAATTCCCGGCGTACTCCAGTATCACTATCACTGTCACCAGGAATAATAATGACTTGTTTAAGCCCTAACTTATCCGAAAGTTCATCTTCTAATGTCGTTAGCCCATGAAGAGCTTTGATATATTCAGATAGATCTTTCAGCAGCAGCTGACCTTCCAATGTGATTGTCATGCCCATTTGAGAGAAATCGACCAAGCCAGCATTCTTCAAAAATTCTACTTGGGCACGCACCACTCGCTCGCCTTTTTCTAACATGGCGGCTAACGCTCTTCGGCCTACAGGCTCGCTATGCTGAATAGATCTCAATATATCATATCGTTCTTCAATGGCTGAAATAAATTCAGGGGCAATTTTACGTTGAAGCTGGACGGCTTTTTTCCACATGATCTCTTCCTTCGGGACAAATATCGTCCCCATGGCACAATTTTTGTCCCATCTTGTCAAAAAAATATACTACCTAGCGAAGGTACATTATTACTAATGTTATAACTTCGCCATACACTAAGTAACTCCTGCTAGTTTTAACAAAAATTACGAGAAAAATTGCAAATAATTTTCAAACTATTATCTTGCGTTAATTTCACCGCTGTAAACTAATCCGCGAGCCGCATCTACTGTTACAACTGCACCATCAGTTAAGCGCTCGGTTGCACCATCTGCACCCACAATCACCGGTATGCCTGCACTAATCCCTACAATTGCTGCATGAGAAGTTAAACCGCCTTCCTCGGCTATCACTGCTGATGCTTTGGCTGCATATTTTGCCGTTTCATCATCTACATGGGAAACCACTAGTATTTCGCCTTCTTTAAATTTGTTCTGCACATCTTTGATGGAATGAGCTATGCATATTTTACCCGTTACCGCTGTTGCACCAATACCAACGCCTCGTAATAAAATATTGCCGACTACATGCACCCGAATCATATTCGTTGTTCCTGTACCTGTTGCATGAACACCAGCCGTTATTACTACTAAGTCACCTTCATTGACAATTCCAGAGGCTACTGCACTGTTAATATCATTTTGAACCATTTCATCACTATTTTTGGATGCGGCACGAAGAACTGGCTGTACACCCCACAGCAATAGCATTTTACGAACCGTTCTTTCATAAGGTGTTACCGCTACTATGTGAGCTAATGGACGGTATTTGGATACCATTCTGGCACTGTAGCCGGTTTGGGTATCGGTAATAATCGACGCTGCACTGAGTTCATGAGCCACTTGTACCGTTGCATGACTGATGGCTTCCGTTGTGGTACGCTGGGTTAACACGCCTTTATTATGCAGAAGTTCACTGTACTTTAAGCCTTGCTCTGTTCGTACTGCTATTTTTGACATCATTTCTACTGCTTCTACTGGATAATCGCCGCTGGCGGTTTCACCACTGAGCATGATCGCATCCGTACCATCCATAATCGCATTGGCAACATCACTGGCTTCTGCACGGGTAGGACGAGGATTGTTGATCATGGATTCCAGCATTTGAGTGGCGGTAATAACTGGTTTGCCTAGTTTATTACACTTTTCTATGATCATTTTCTGCACCAATGGAACCTCTTCCGTTGGTATTTCTACTCCTAAATCACCACGGGCAACCATGATTCCATCGGATACTTTAATGATTTCATCAATGTTTTTTACACCTTCGGCATTTTCAATTTTGGAGATAATATGGATATCGGAATTCGCTTCTTCCAGTAATTTGCGTATGGTCAATACATCAGCTGCTCTTTGAATAAAGGAGGCAGCAATAAAATCCATGCCTTCTTTGGCGGCAAATAATACGTCTTTAATGTCTTGTTCGGATAAAGGGGGTAAGTTGACTGATACACCTGGTGCTGCTACACGCTTGCGATTCCCAATCACACCCGTATTTAGTACGGTAGTATGAATATCATCGCCTTCTACTTTATCAACCTGAAGACAAATCAGTCCATCAGACAGCAGGATTTGATTCCCGGCAGCTACTTCTTGAGGCAAATGACGATGATTTACCGAGCAGATCTCCTTGGTACCTTCTACGTCTCGGGAGGTTAGGATAAATTTTTGACCTTGCTCAATGGTCACTTTTCCCTCTACGAAATTGCCAAGGCGCATTTCGGGGCCCTTGGTATCGAGTAATACCGCTACTGGCTTTTTCGTAGCTGCCGCTGCTGCACGCAGCATGTTAATGCGAACGCTGTGCTCGGCATGGTCACCATGGGAAAAATTAAAGCGCGCTACATTCATACCCGCCTCTATTAGTTTTTCCATGATTTCTTGTTTTCCGGTGCTGGGGCCCATTGTACATACAATTTTTGTCTTCTTGATCATGAGTTCACCATCCCACTTATTTTTATACCTACTTTGACAGCGTGGCAGAGGCGTTTTGTTCCTAATTCAATGAGCTCTGCCCCACGCTCCATGCATTCTTCTAAAGTCATCGGACCTGGTACCGTACTCATCACCCCATCGATACCATGTTGTAAGACATCTTCATATCCCTGGCCTAAACCGCCAGAAAGACACAATGTAGGAACGTTATATTTTTCTGCCAATTTGGCTACTCCTACTGGAGCTTTTCCAAAGGCAGTCTGAAAATCCGTTCGTCCTTCTCCTGTAATAACCATCTGAGCAGATTGAACTAAAGAATCAAATCCAGTGGTTTCGAGAACAATCTCGACTCCAGGCCTAAGGGTTGCATTGGTAAAAAACAATAGCCCTGCACCAAGCCCGCCAGCAGCACCTGCCCCCGGACACTCTTCTATCTCTTTACCGGTCACTTTGCTTACTTTAGCGGCAAAATGCTTTAATGCAGCATCAAGCTCCTGTACCATATCAGGAGTTGCTCCTTTTTGGGGACCATATACAGCAGTAGCCCCTTTTGCGCCGCACAAAGGATTATCTACATCACAGGCAACGATGATCACGGTATCTGTTAGCCGTACATCAAGACCAGAAAGATCAACCCGATCCAACTTAGCCAGAGCAGCACCTCCATAAGGCAGTTCTTGTCCATCAGCATCCAAAAACTTTCCACCCAATGCCTGAGCCATACCGCATCCACCATCGTTCGTAGCGCTGCCGCCAATTCCAATAATAATTTTTTTTAAGCCCTTTGCCAGAGCTGCTTGTATTAGTTGACCCGTTCCATAGGTGGTGGTAATGCGAGGGTCTTTTTTGTCATTGGGAACAAGAGGTAACCCAGAAGCAGATGCCATTTCGATCACAGCAGTTTTTCCATCTCCTAAGATTCCCCAATAGGATTGTATCTTGTTCCCAAGCGGCCCTACTACATCCTGATATATAACCTGCCCGGAAGTAGCTGTAACAAGGGCTTCTACCGTACCTTCCCCGCCATCAGCAATTGGTACTTTAATCACTTCTGCACCAGGAAAAACCGCCTTAATTCCTTTCTCCATGGCGTTAGCAGTACCGACGGCTGATACACTTCCTTTATATGAATCGGGAGCAACTACAATACGCATCTTCATCCATCCTTTCTCTTTACACCTTGGTTTAACCAACTGATAGTATTATTGTATGTAAGAAATCAATCCATTACAATGATCAGAATATATAACAGATCTCCTTCTATGCTGCTGAATATTGTGCAAAGTATCTAATCAATGAGCAAAGATAGACCTCACTATCAATCTAGACTCTACAATAGAACACTCCTTAATAAGCTTGCCCCAATTAGTAGTTTTCACTATAATAAATATGACGCTAAGCATTATTTCTGGGAATGACCACTGCCCAGTGTTTATGAAACATATTGTACATTTTAACTAATCGAGGTGAATGCATTTGTTACTGACAAGCAACCTAGCCCAACCCATCGTAGATCACATCATGCCAATTGCCCAGCAAAACATTAACATCATGGATAGCAGAGGTGTAATTATCGCTTCTGGTCATAAGCACAGGATCAATACCTTTCACCAAGGAGCAAAAGATGTAATCAGCAGTCTTGAAATCGTAGAAATTTTCCCTGGAGATCTTGACCAATACACAGGATCACTGCCGGGTCTTAATATGCCTATTGTATTATATGATCAAATCATCGGTGTAGTCGGTATTTCCGGTCATCCGGATAAAGTACGTGATATCGCCAGAATGGTGAAAATGGTAACAGAGCTAATCTTAGAACAAGAAGTCTTGCAAGAAGAGGTTCGCTCTCAATTTCAATTGCGGGAAAACTTTGCAGCGCTCCTTTTATCCGATCATGCAAGTACGAATTATGATAAATTGCTGAAAACTGCTAAGCTGCTAAAATACGAGTTATCTCTTCCCCGCTTGGTACTTGTAGTGGATATTCGACCTCTTCTTGATCATGCTCATAAAAATTTTGGCCTTAATGATTTAGTGTCATCCAGAACACGAGAAAACATCATTAATTTATTATCTAATTCTTCTCATACCACTCATCAGGATTTAGTTGTTTTCATTGAAGATAAGCTCATCATTCTTAAGCATTTTGAATCCAAGACATGGGAGCTGTCTTATAAAACATGGGCCTCTGAACTGTTAAAACAATTGAATACAATGAACCTCTCCCTATGCCTTGGTTTAGGCAGCCTCGCTATAGAATACACGGCGTTAGGACAATCCTATCAAGAGGCTTTGTTTGCTCTGCATATGGCTACAAAGCAATCTCCCCTTGCTGCCATACATGATTTCGATATATTATCATCTTATCTCATAAAAGAAATGAATGTAAAAAAGCTTTGTCAACCACTACAAATCATTAAATCTAAACTAACTACCAGTCTGACGCGAAAGTATGATATGAAGAATACCATTGTTAGTTTACTCAACAATAATATGAATATTACCAGTACGTCAAAAAATCTTTACATCCATCGCAACACCTTATTATTCCGCTTGAAGAAATTCAAAGAAATCACAGGTCTTGATCCATGCGGATTTTTGAATCATGCTATATTGTGTAAAATACTATTTGAGGATTAAGAAAGCATTTCACAACCTATCTATCGTTTCTGTGTCCTTTGTGTCTCTGCGGTTAAATCGTTCTATATAATAAAAAAGCACCGAACAGGCAGCAGTGCAGGCTGCTGACAGTTCGGTGCTTT
>CAMKSY010000217.1 GCA_946415545.1 uncultured Pelosinus sp.
ATGGAGTCAAAGGTACCTGTATTAGCAGATTTTTGGGCACCTTGGTGTGGTCATTGTACGAAGTTATCTCCAATACTTGATGAATTAGCTGCTGATTTGGGAGATCAGGTTAAAGTTGTAAAGATTAGCGTAGATGAAAATAGAGCACTGGCGCAGCAATATAGTGTAATGAGTTTACCCACTATGATTCTAATTAAAGATGGAGAAAAGGTAGATAAATTATTAGGGTTTATGCCGAAAGCTGCTATTAGTGACAAAATTTCATCAATATTATAAAGCAGGACAACCAATAACAGTAAATGCTGTGATTGGTTGTTTTTTTGTTCTAATTATGTTGCTGATAGAATAGACAATAGCAACATAAATTTTAAGAGTGGGGGCCGAAACTATTGGCAAAAGTAGTTTTAGTTGGTTCGCCTAACGTTGGTAAAAGTGTAATATTTAACTACTTAACTGGTCAATATGTAGCAGTATCCAATTATCCAGGAACCACAGTTGATATTTCTCGGGGATATAGCAAGATAAATGGAATAACATATGAATTCATTGATACTCCGGGTATATACTCACTTATACCTATTACAGAGGAAGAGAGAGTATCACGAATGTTATTGTGCCAGGAGAAACCGGATATTGTGTTGCACGTAATTGATGCTAAGAATATGCGTAGAATGTTACATCTTACGCTGCAGATTATTGATATGGGTTTCCCTGTTATATTAGTTGTAAATTTGATAGATGAAGCAAAGAAACGTGGCATTTATTTTAAATTAGATTCTTTATCTGAAATCTTGGGAATTCCAGTTATTGCTACCATTGCTACAAAAGGTTTTGGTCTAGAAAAGATTAAAGAAGAGGTTCAAGAGTATTTATATTGCAAACCTCGCTTTTCTTTTTTGTTTTCTCCTAAGATAGAACAAGCTATTCATATTATTAGTGCTAAAATAAAACAAGAGTATAGCTTATCTCGACGTATGGCAGCTCTTTTACTTATACAAGGTGATAAAATACTGTATGCATTGGCAAAACAGAAAGAACGTGCATTTCCAGAAATTTTGGCAGAGGTCAATAAGCTTAATTCTTGTTACCAATATGATATGGAATATGTTTTAGCTGTAGAGAGGCAGTGTGCAATTGATCGTATTTGCGACTCTGTTCTGGAAGAAAGAAAGATATATTCTCGAGGTATGGGCGAAACATTAAGCCGTTTAACTAGGGAGCCTGCGACAGGTATACCTATTTTATGTTTAGTCATATTTTTTGGAATCTATCAGTTTGTAGGTAAATTTGGTGCAGGATTTTTAGTTGACTATTTAGATATAAATTTCTTTGTTCCTTATATCAATCCTTTAATGGAATATTATGTATATCAATATATACCTTGGGATTGGTTACAATCATTAATAATGGGGAAATATGGAGTTTTTACTTTAGGGTTCCGCTATGCATTTATTATTATTTTGCCGATTGTTAGCACTTTTTTCTTTATGTTTGCCATTTTAGAAGATAGTGGATACTTACCTCGTTTAGCGATGTTAATGGATTTTATATTTAAAAAAATTGGATTAAATGGCAGAGCTGTAATTCCTTTCGCCTTGGGATTAGGCTGCGGCACAATGGCAGTTATGGTGAGAAGTAAAAGATAAAAAATTCGAATAAAAGACCAGTACATTAAGTCATTTAAAAATAAAGGATAATTTGACAAGACTTTTTTCGACCAGCCAGGCCCGAGGACCGATCAGATCGTGAATTTGTAAGATGATGACTGTGTTATTGCTAAATTTTAAAACGGATTTTTATCGGTGCTTTGCGATGATCAATGTAGAATTTCCAATTTAGCTTTTCAATGATAGCCCGCCGTTCAATAAAGGACCTTGCGGCAAAAAGTTCTTCAGGATGTATTTCTGCAGTACTCTTAGGATTGGAAGAAAGTATAATAAGAGATTCAGAAAGCCTTTGAAGTTCTTTTTTCAAATGATTTAGTTCTTTTTCTGCATCATTAGATGTCAGCATGCCGTCGCTGTACCATCGAAGAATTGTTGTCTGCTTCTTTTGAAGCTCACTCTGCTGATTTTTAAGAGCTTTTATCTGCCCATCGTTAGATATCTTGGTATTTTGTGGGACAACTAAAAGCTGTTGCTTATTATTTTTTATAACAGTACAGAGATGTTTCCATACCATTTCATCAATTTCAACTGATGAAATTGATGGGTTGCCACAGGGGACTAGCGATTTATCACATCCCCCTGAGTTACATTTATACCAGGTATATTCTTTACCGGATGGATGTTTTTTAGAATGAGAAGACAAGCTATAACCGCAAACTGAGCATTTAAGGAAGTTGCGAAGCAGGTATTCATGCTTGGTGTTACGTGGACTTTTACGTTTATTTTCAGTTAGAATCTGTCGTACTTTTTGGAATTGATCAATTGTTACAATTGGAGCAATCGGAATTGGAATCCAATCTTCTTGTGGTCTAGTTATTTTCTGGCGTTTATATTGACTGATTTTCTTTTCGTATTTATTAAAAGACCATTTGGTGCCAGCGTATTTTTCATCTGTTAAAATTCGATAAATCATAGAAAGAGTAAAAGGCTTATCTCGCTGGTTCGTGATATTTTGCTGACGCAAAAAGATAGCAATATTTTTAATAGTAACTTTTTTACTAAGATACAACTTATAGATCATTTGTACGATTGCAGCTTCAGCTTGGTTGACGATATACGTACTATTCTCATCATCCCAATCATAGCCATAAGCACGACTTTTCTGAATCATCTTGCCACTTCGTGCTTTGGCACGCTTACCGCGTAATGTACGTTCACGAATTTTAGCTTTTTCAAAGGCACTAATGGCGCCACGAATCGAGAAGAATAAACGTCCTTCAGGTGAAGCATCGTAGCTGCCAGTTACAAAATGTAGCTTCGTATTCAATTTCTCAATTTCATCAGCTAATAGTAATTGATTTGTTAGGTTACGGCTAAGGCGATCAGGATCATAAACAATTACATTTTCTATTTTTTTATTATGCAGATCATCTCTTAGACGATCGAGGGCAGGTCTTTCTAAATATTCGCCACTATAACCATCATCAATATATTCTGAGCAGCTAGAGGTTTCCAATCCAAGTTTAACCGCATGATCATAGCAGGTGCGGATTTGGTCACCTATTGAATAGCCCACTTCTGCTTGAAGGTCTGTACTTACACGGCAGTAAATCGCATTCATTGCAGCCTCCCGCAAATAAAATTATAGAAAAGCAATTATATAGAGTAAAGGGAGTTGTATTTTTTTGTAGGACGTAACAGGGAAATCGTAAATTAAAATAGAAAATAATTATAATAGCTTTGAAAAGTAAAGGATTATTCTGGCATGCAGTTAGTATTTTTATTTTACTGCAAATCGTATTGCTGTAGGAGTAAGGGGAAATGCATATGGGAGGAGCGTTTTATGCTAAAAAAAAGAAAATTACTGATCGATAAATTTAAGAAGTATATCATGCTTTTTATCGGATCTATCTTTACCGCTGTGGGATTAGAGGAATTTTTGGTTCCAAATCAAATCATCGATGGCGGTATTGTGGGCATATCCATAATGGCAAGTCATTTAATGTCAATGCCTTTAAGTATATTTCTGGTACTCTTAAATCTACCTTTTATATATTTAGGTTATACACAAATTGGAAAAACGTTTGCCATATCAACTATTTTTTCAATATTTTCCTTAGCCTATTGGGTTTCTATTTTCCATTCTATATCAGAAGTTACAAGGGATCCTTTTCTGTCAGCAGTTTTTGGTGGGATCATTATTGGAATTGGCGTTGGCTTAATTATTCGATATGGTGGCTCTTTAGATGGTACGGAAATTGTGGCTATTATATTAGATAAAAAAACGGGGTTTTCTATAGGTGAAATAGTCATGTTTTTTAATATTTTTATTTTAGTTAGTGCAGGATTTATTTTTAGTTGGGATAAAGCTATGTATTCTTTGGTAGCCTATTTTATTGCTTTTAAGGTTATAGACATAACCATCGAAGGGTTAGATGAGTCAAAAGGTATTCTGATTGTTTCGGATAATCCAGATGAAATAGCTGATGCTTTAATGGCTCGCTTAGGAAGGGGAGTGACAATTCTTCATGGTGAAGGTGGATACTCAGGTGATTATAAGAAAATTCTTTACTCTGTCCTTACTCGACTTGAGATTGCTAAGCTAAAAGCGATTGTAAAGGAAAAGGACGAAAATGCTTTCATTACAATAACAGATGTTCATGATGCCATGGGCGGCAGAGTAAAGAAAAAAGCAATACATTAGTAAGAATGTTGTCATACCAAATATATTAGATTACCTGATAAAATATACTTGCAAGATGTATGTTGATAAAGGAGGACACAGCTGCTAAAGCTGTGCCCTCCTTTATCAACATACATCTTAAATCATCGAAATAACATATGATAGTGCTTTTACCAATTGATTAATATTAGACAAGGAGTACAGCATATATCCTATGGGGGGATAAAAATGGAGGTTGTTTTTGAGTATGAATTTGATGGTATCGTATATCCGGAAGAAAATCCACCAGCAAAACTTATTAATGATTTACTCGATGCTTTAGAACCTTTCCTGCTACCTACTCTTAATTTGAATCAAGCCGATTAATATCGGCTGAAATGAAAATGGACAAGGGGTAGGGAGGGCAAAATTTTTCTTGGATAGTAAAAGCTTTTTATGATTTTGTATGTTACGTGTGGTAACGCGAACATTGGAAACACGCCGGGAAAGAATATTAGCTACGTTCTTACTGTCTTTAACCATACCTTGTTCGGCACAGCTTGGTGTTATATTAGCATTATTGTCGGATTCGTTCTTATCACTAACTATATGGGGGTTATATATTCTTACCATTTTTGGGATCGTTGGAAGGCTGTCGGCAAATCTATTACCTGGCAATTCTAGTTCCTTTTATATGGAGATACCACCATTACGCTTGCCGATGTTATCGAATGTATTACATAAGGCATTTATCCGTATGTGGTGGTATTTTATAGAAATCCTGCCGATTTTTATAATAACTAGTAGTGTTTTATGGCTTAGTGATCGAGCTGGTGTTTTAAGTTATATCATATATTCGATACAGCCCGTCATGAGTTCACTTAGTTTGCCAATCGAAACAGCTCAACCATTTCTATTGGGATTTTTCCGCAGAGATTATGGTGCTGCTGGGTTATATGAAATGGTTACTAGCCATGGTTTGAGTAAAGAGCAACTTTTAATTGCTAGTGCAACATTGACCTTATTTGTACCTTGTATTGCACAAGTAGCAGTAATGATAAAAGAAAGAGGGGTATTTATTTCAATTATAATGCTATTGGTTATTATCTTTTTGGCTTTCACGGGAGGTTTGCTGCTTTCGAAAATATTACCAATTCTTAATCTTACTTTGTAGAATATATCCTTAGTCTGAAAAAAGGAGTGGATAATATGGCTTACTCTGTCCCAATTGTTAGGTGTAAAAAAGATACCATGGTATATGTTGTGCGTCTATTATCAGCAAGTGGGGGGCATTTACGCAAACTAACAGCTTTAGGGGTATTACCTGGGGTAAAAATTGAAATTTTGCAAACTTATCCTGCTTATGTGTTAAAAATAGGATATACACAAATTGCTTTAGATTATAATCTAGCAAAGAATATTATTGTAACTCCATAATTACAAGGAGTGTACTTGATACTAGTAGGTTTGTTTGAAACTCTAAAAAAAGACTTAGATTATACTAAGTCTTAAGCAGAAGTATTATCTTCTATTGCTTTATTTAAAGCACTGATTAATGTCGTTATCTCGATACCGTGAGCTGCTGCTCCTTGTCCAATATTTTCAAAACGTGCGGCTGCACAACCAAAACATCCCATACCATAATCACGGAAAATAGCAGCCGTTTTAGGATATTGTTCAACGACTTCTGATATTTTCATATTTTCGGTAATAAGCATAAACATCCTCCTATTTAAGAAAAATTATTAGTACATAGTTTTAGCAAAACTAAATATTTTATACGAATGAAAGGCTAGTATTTTTGACAAAAGAGAGGTAGAATATTGTAGATAAAGATAAACAAGGGTTACATGATGAGAGGTGGTGGCAAAAATGAATATAAAAAAGAGGCAAATTAATATTGCAATAGGTTTAATAATTATTTTTTCCTTGATTGCCTTTTCTAAATTCGGTACCCATTCAGTAGTAGCAAGCTATAATAAAAATAATCCTATAAATCTTCAAGAAGTGCCTATTTTAAATTATCATAAAGTGGATATATTAAATCATGCTTTATCTATTTCACCACGAGAGTTTGAGGATCAAATGGAGTACTTATACCAAAATGGCTATCATACGATTACTCCTGATCAACTTATGGCCTATTTAAAATCGGGTAAACCTTTACCAGATAAGCCAATTTTGATTACATTTGATGATGGCTATCTTGATAATTATACAAATGCATATCCAATCATGAAAAAATACGGATTTACAGGAACTATTTTTATTGTCACGAATTTTATTAGTAACGATGAACGGTTTATGACCTGGGAGCAAATTAAAGAAATGCAGCAAAACGGGATGGTCTTTGGTTCTCATACTGCAAATCATAAATCCCTTACCGGTCTTACGAAGGAACAAGTTTTAGATGAGCTTAGCCAATCTCGTGATGAAATAGCCAGGCAATTAGGTAAGGCTCCCAAGTATTTTGCCTATCCAACGGGTACTTATAATGGGGAAATTGAAGACATGGTGAGAAAAACAGGATATAAAGCCGCTTTCACTATTGAATATGGGCAGGTTAGTGCTGATAGCGATATATATCTTTTGCAGCGTATTCCTATTTTTAAAGGACAAAAAACGTTTCGAAGTTTCTTTATTCGCTTAAACGGTGCGCCTGTCTTAGAAGAATTGGGTATTATAAAAAATTGAATATTTTAGATAGAAACTAGGACAAAAGACTTTCCGAATGGGTCTTTTGTCTTTTATTTATAAATGATGAAGAATTCCTTAAGTAGTAAGAAGGATTTTATTTTATAAAGATAGAACACTAAAAGTGGGTAATTGTGGTGGAAAGTGGTAGGGGAATTAAAATGGTGGTGGTAAAATTATGTTAATGGGTGAG
>CAMKSY010000218.1 GCA_946415545.1 uncultured Pelosinus sp.
AAAAACTAAGGCTGTTGAAAAAGCAGCTGAAATGCTAAAAACGGCTGGTGCGAAACGAGCTGTAATACTACCAGTAAGTGCTCCTTTCCATAGTACATTAATGAAACCAGCTGCTGAGAAGTTAGCAATAGAGTTAAGTAAAATAACGATCAATGACGCAGCAATTCCAGTTGTAGCTAATGTTAATGGACAAACTCTTACCAGGAGTCAGGATATTGAAGTTTCTTTAGTGAAGCAAGCAGATCATCCTGTAGAGTGGGAAGAATGTGTAGCCGAGATCGTGAAGTTTGGTGCTGATACGTTTATTGAAGTAGGTCCTGGAAAAGTATTATCATCTTTTACTAAAAAAATTGCTAAAGAAATATCGATTTTAAATGTAGAAGATAGTAGCAGTTTAGAAAAAACCCTTGATTATTTCAAGGAGGTTCGTTAAAATGCATTTAGATGGAAAAGTTGCAATTATCACTGGTGCTTCTAGAGGTATTGGTCGTTCTGTTGCAATTGAGTTAGCAAAATTAGGAGTTAAGGTTGTAATTAACTATGCTGGTAATGAGGCAGCAGCAGAGGAAGTTAAAAAAATAATAGTCGCTGCTGGTGGCCAAGGGATTGTTATAAAAGCAGATGTTGGTAATGTGGAAGCAGTAGATGCGATGATAAAAGAAACAATTAGTACCTTTGGCAAAATTGATATTTTAGTAAATAATGCTGGAATTACTCGTGACAATCTTTTGATGCGTATGAAAGAGGAAGATTGGGATGCAGTTATGAATATCAATTTAAAAGGTGTCTTTGTTTGCACAAAAGCTGTTTCTCGCATTATGATGAAGCAAAAATCTGGTAAGATTATCAATATGACATCTGTTGTTGGTTTAATGGGGAACGCAGGGCAGGCAAACTATGCTGCAGCTAAAGCTGGCGTCATTGGATTTACTAAGTCTATGGCTAAAGAATTGGCTTCAAGAGGCATTACCGTAAATGCGATTGCCCCAGGGTTTATTAGTACTGATATGACTGCAGTTTTATCTGATCAGGTTAAAACAGAATTAACCGAAAAAATACCTGCCGGAAGATTAGGTAGTCCTGAAGATGTTGCAGCTGCTGTGACGTTCTTAGCGTCAGACTCGGCAAATTATATTACGGGTCAAACATTGAACGTTGATGGTGGTATGTTAATGTAAATCCTTGCCTTTGAAAGGAGGTGAATATCGTGACAACATTTGACAAAGTTAAACAAATTTCAGTAGAACAACTTGGTGTTGATGAAGCTGATGTTACTATGGATTCTACTTTTATAGATGATTTAGGTGCTGACTCTCTTGACATCGTTGAGTTAATTATGGCCTTTGAAGAGGAATTTAACATTGAGATTCCTGATGAAATTGCTGAAAAAATTAAAGCTGTAAAAGATGCGGTAGAGTACATAGAAAAAGAAAAACAAGGTTAATTTTCTAGTATTAAAAATGGAAAGTCCCGTGAAATAATGATTTTTTCGCGGGACTTTCTTAAAAGACAATGTCCTATCGAATGGAGGAGTTATAACTTGAAACTTCCAGAACTTAAAATAGGTAATTTAGTAGCAAAAATACCCATTATACAGGGTGGAATGGCAATTCGAATTTCGACAGCTCCTTTAGCAGCTGCTGTCGGTGAAGCTGGTGGTATTGGACTAATTGCTGCATCTGGTATGAGTTTTGATGAATTGCGCAAAGAAATTCGCTTAGCGCGTTCACTAACTAGCACAGGTATCATTGGTATCAATGCAATGGTTGCTGCAAGAGAATTTGCAGGTCTTGTAAAAACTGCAATTGAAGAAGGCATTGATTTGGTAGTTGCAGGCGCAGGTTTTTCTCGCGATATGTTTGGATTAGGAAAAGAATCAGGTACGCCGATTGTACCCATTGTCTCTTCTGCAAAATTAGCAAAAATTTCAGAATCATTAGGTGCTTCTGCCGTAATTGTTGAAGGTAAAGAAGCTGGTGGCCATTTAGGTACAGATCAACCCTTGCATTCATTACTTCCTAGTATAAAAAATGCAGTAAAAATACCAGTGATTGGTGCTGGCGGTATTATTAGTGGTCAAGATATTGTTGATACATTAAGGCTGGGTGCAGATGGCGTGCAAATGGGAACGAGATTTGCTGCCAGTGAAGAATCAAATGCTGCTCCTGCTTTAAAAGAGTTTTATTTGAAAGCTAAGCATGAAGATATTGTTTTAATTAACAGTCCAGTAGGATTACCTGGTCGTGCTTTAAAAAATCCATTTGCAGAGAAAATTATTGGAAGTACTGCACCTGTTCCTGAAAGTTGTGATGGATGTTTAAAACATTGTGCAAGAAACTTTTGCATTATTAAGGCATTAATTCGCGCTCAACAGGGTGATGTAGAAACTGGCTTAGTATTTACTGGTGAGTACATTCATAAGATAGATGAAATACTACCTGTTAAAGAGATTTTCAATAGACTTCTTGCAGAGGTTGAAGTTATAAATTAACGTGAGGTGATTCCGTTTGAAAAAACGAGTTGTGGTAACAGGATTAGGTGCGATAACACCAATCGGAATTGGTAAAGACGAATTCTGGCAGTCTCTTTTAGCCGGTAAATCTGGCATTGGTAAAATCACCCATTTTGATGCGAGTGAATATACTACCCAGATTGCTGGTGAAGTTAAAGATTTTGATCCCGCAAAATATATCGATAAAAAAGAAGCGAAGCGCATGGATCCATTTACTCAATTTGCTGTTGCCGCTAGTAAAATGGCATTTGAAGATTCAGGCATTAATCTGGAGACCGAAGATCGTACCCGTATAGGTACAATGATTGGCACTGGTATTGGTGGAATGGATACATTAAATGAACAATATAAGAATTTATTTGATAAAGGACCAAATCGTATCAGTCCGTTTTTTATCCCCATGATGATTGGTAACATGGCAGCTGGACAAACATCAATTACATTTGGCCTACAAGGTCCATGTAGTTGCATAACTACAGCCTGTGCAACAGGGACCAACGCAATTGGTGATGCGTTTAAAGTCATTCAACGAGGCGATGCAGATGTTATGGTCGCTGGTGGTACAGAAGCGGCTATTTCTCCTATTGCAGTAGCTGGCTTTTGCTCAATGAAAGCTTTGTCAACCCGTAATGATGAGCCAGAAAAAGCTTCACGTCCTTTTGACAAAGACCGTAATGGCTTTGTAATGGGGGAGGGAGCAGGTGTTGTTATTCTTGAATCTCTAGAACATGCAGTTGCCAGAGGCGCACATATTTACGCAGAAGTTATCGGTTATGGTTTTAATGCTGATGCTTATCACATTACTGCACCTGCACCTGAAGGAGCACAAGCAGCTAAATGTATGGAGATGGCCCTTAAAGATGCTGGTATTGCTCCAGAAGCTGTTGATTACATTAATGCCCATGGTACTTCTACTCCTCTTAATGACAAAAATGAAACATTGGCAATCAAATCATTATTTGGCGAGCATGCATATAAATTAGCTGTTAGCTCTATTAAGTCTATGACTGGTCATTTACTAGGTGCAGCAGGTGGCATCGAATGTATTGCTACTGTTTTGACTTTAGAAAACGATATGATTCCTCCTACTATTAATTGTGATGCACCCGATGAAGAAATGGACTTGGATTACGTTCCTCATACATCTCGTAAACAAGTCGTAAATGTAGCATTATCTAATTCTTTAGGTTTTGGCGGACATAACGCAACTATCTTATTAAAAAAATTTGAAAATTAATTCTGATATGATTGAGATGCTTACAAAAAAAAGAATGGACGCATTATCCAGGCTATCGAATACATTAGGTGTGCAATTTAAAGATATTAACTTATTGCAACAGGCTCTTACCCACACTTCGTATGCTAACGAGTGTAAAAAAACACTGATTTCTCATAATGAACGATTGGAATTTCTCGGTGATGCCGTATTAGATTTGATTGTTAGTGAATATTTATTTCGCCAATTTGGCCATCTTCCTGAAGGTGAATTGACAAAGGCTCGAGCAGTAATTGTCTGCGAGCCTACTTTGGCTCGGTGTGCTGCTGAACTTGGTATTGGAGAATATCTATTTTTAGGAAAAGGTGAGACTAGCTCAGGTGGCCGTGAGCGTGTATCTATTTTGGCAGATTCATTTGAAGCTGTAATTGGTGCTATATACTTAGATAGCGGTTTTCTTCAAGTTAGTAATTTTGTATTAAGACAGCTTCAGGCTGATTTGCATTTAGTTGCGCGTGGCGAATACGTGAAGGACTATAAGACGGTACTGCAAGAGGTTGTTCAAAAGAAAAATGACAGTAAGATCACTTATGAGATTATCTCTGAAAATGGTCCTGATCATAATAAATTGTTTGAAGTAATTGTTTTAGTGAATACAGATTTATTTGGTAAGGGCTTAGGTAAAAGTAAAAAAGAGGCTGAGCAATATGCTGCGAAGCAAGCATTGGTGAAATTAGGGGTTATAACTAATAATTAATATAGACGACCATATGGTCGTCTATATTAATTATTAGTTATAATGAAGATAAGATCATCTGAGAATTTGATTCAGCCTTGCTTGTAAGATAGCAAAGGAGTTTTTTATGAGACATTATATTATACCTATATTTATTCCACATTATGGTTGTAAACATAGTTGTATTTTTTGTAATCAACGAAAAATTACAGGCAGAGATACTCCTGTTAGGTATAAGGAAGTACAGGGTATCATTGATGAACATTTAACAAGAATAACAGAAAAAAGGCATATAGAGGTAGCCTTTTATGGTGGAAGTTTTACAGCTTTACCTCTTAGCATGCAGTCAGAATTACTACAACCAGCATATACAGCTTTAATAAACAAGAAAATTCATGGGATTCGTCTTTCAACCCGTCCGGATTGTATTACATATGGTATTTTAAAAAACCTTAAAAAATTTGGAGTATCTGTCATCGAATTGGGAGTTCAATCTTTGGATAATGCTGTATTGGAGGCAAGTGAGCGAGGGCATAATGCTTCACATGTATTTCAAGCAATGAACCTTATAAAAAGAATGAATATAACCTGCGGCATTCAATTAATGCCTGGTTTACCTTTAGAGAATTGGAACAGCTTGATTCAAACTGCATATGGTGTTATGAAACTTGTTCCAGACTTTGTGCGTATTTACCCTACTTTAGTCATTGCTAATACTCAATTGGCAATTAGGTATGATGATGGAACGTATAAGGCATTATCTTTATCAGAAGGAATTATTCGTAGTGCTTACTTAAAAATATTTTTTGCACAGCAGGGGATCTTAACGATTCGTACTGGCCTGCAAGCAACAGAAGATTTAGATAAAGGCAATATTGTATTGGCTGGCCCCTATCATCCTGCATTTGGAGAAATGGTAGATTCTTATATTTTCTATTGTATGCTAGCCCATTTTATAGAGTCTATGCTTCCAATGAACAAGAATAATCCTGTCATTGTCCATCATCATTTTCGTGATACATCTAAAATTAGAGGCATTTCTAATCAAAATATAAAACAAGTAAAGCGTATCTATGGTATTGACCATCTTATTCTAAAACAAGATGGTCATAATAATGATGAATTAGGATTTGAGTACAACAATCTATATTATGTAATAAATAAAAAAATGATATTTTTGATTTAAATTATAAAAAAAGGCATTTCTGGAAAATCGAGAGAATATCATGTAGAGTAATACGTCCTGATACCAAAAGGAGGTTAGCTAATGGATGTGCTCAAAGTATCTGCACAGTCAAATCCTAAATCGGTAGCAGGTGCCTTATCTGCAGTGTTAAGAGAAAATGGTTCTGTGGAAGTCCAAGCAGTAGGTGCCGGAGCAGTGAACCAAGCAATCAAAGCAATTGCAATTTCACGTGGATTTGTTGCACCCAATGGTATTAATCTAATTGCAATTCCTGCCTTTGCCGAAATTATTATTGATGGTGAACAGCGCACTGCGATTCGTTTTATTGTGGAACCCAGATAACGATTTATTTAGTGCTAAATTCCTAAGAGTAATCAGGGATCGAAAAATTAAAGTTGAAATTAATATACCTTTTTAATTTCGTAAATATGCCTGCTTGCTCAGCAAGCAGGTTTTTTACTTAAGTTTATTGTATAAACATCCAACGCATGGTAAAATTCTAAAGTTAGATATAATAATATTGTGTGGTGATTTAGTTTGCTGTTACGTAGGCTTGAGGCATATGGGTTTAAATCTTTTGCAGATAAAACAGAAATAGAATTTGGCAATGGTATTACTGCTATAGTAGGTCCAAATGGCAGCGGAAAAAGTAATATTTCAGATGCCATTCGGTGGGTTCTTGGTGAACAAAGTGTTCGCAATTTACGCAGTACAAAAATGGAAGATGTAATATTTTCTGGCAGCTTAGGCCGCAGACCTTTAGGTGCAGCTGAAGTATCCGTAATTTTTGATAACAGTGATGGTACTCTACCCTTAGATTTTAGTGAAGTTATCATTACTAGGCGAGTCTTCCGATCTGGTGATAGTGAATATTTCATCAATAAAGCAGCATGCCGTTTAAAGGACATATATGAATTATTGGCTGATACAGGTTTAGGTAGGGATGCGATGACTGTCATTGGACAAAATAAAGTCGATGAAGTTCTAAACAGCAAGCCGGAAGAGCGGCGTTTATTATTTGAAGAATCTGCTGGTATCTCCAAGTACAAACAACGAAAAAAAGATGCAATGCGCAAATTAGAGGATACGACTCAAAATCTTATTCGAGTATCCGATATTACCAATGAAATTGAAGATCAACTTGTTCCACTTAGAGAAAGTGCTGAAAAGACAAAGCAGTATAATACTCTTAAGAATGAGCTAACATCTTGCCAAGTGACATTGCTGCTCAATACATTGGACAAGTCTGAAAAAATAATAGATAGTGCTAATTTACAGAAAGAGCATTTAATAGAAAATGAACTTACTGTGAGTACAAATTTGAATTTAAAAGAAACTATTAAAGAAAAGTTGGCAACTGAATTAATACAAGTAGAGGAAAAACTTACTTCTTATATGGCTTTTATAAATGAGGCAGAAACAGAATTAGAAAGAATTCATGGTAAGGTTGCTGTACTGGAAGAACGAATCAGTCAAGGAAAGCGTAATCAAGAGC
>CAMKSY010000219.1 GCA_946415545.1 uncultured Pelosinus sp.
GCTTCGGGACGCTCATATGCCCGGAAAAAATATTCACATTCTGGAATTGCTGGATGTTGCGGGCGGTTCTATGGATGGATTCGGTACGGCCGAAACCGGTTATACCGCCCGTGGCGGCCGTGAAATAGAAGAACATTTTGAATGTTTTATGGAACTCTTCAGTTTTATTCCATCACTCAACGACCCTACTCGGAGCGTACTAGATGAATTCCGCGAACTGAACCTAGAAGAGCCCATTGAATCCCACTGCCGCCTCGTTCACAATCAGGGACAGAAGGCTGATTTTTCAAGCCTTGGTCTTTCCCGCAGCAATGCAATGGAGTTGGCAAAGCTGCACCTGCTGACGGAGGAGAAGCTTGGGGCCACGACAATCGAACAGTATTTTAGCCCCAGCTTTTTTGAAACGAATTTCTGGTTTTTCTGGGCCTCCATGTTTGCCTTTGAAAAATGGCACAGTGTTGTCGAAGTAAAACGGTACATGGAACGATTTATGCATTTGATTGGTGGAATGAATCGGCTGATAGGCATTTTGCACACCGAATACAATCAGTACGATTCGCTGATTCTGCCTCTGATCAAATGGCTGAAAAAAAATGGTGTACACTTCGAGTATGAGTTTGCTGTTACAGATATTGATTTTGATTTTTCGGGCCATGAAAAAAAAGCAACATCCATTCACTACACCCAAAACGGTAAAGCTGGGATCATTCAGGTAAAGGCAGATGATCTGGTGCTGCTTACAAATGGCTCAATGACCCAAAATACGGAAAGGGGTGACTTCGACCATCCCGCTGCTTTAAACCGTTCACAGAACAAGGGCTCCTTTTCTGTCTGGGAGAAGATTGCCAAGAAGTCTCCCAACTTCGGACGGCCAGAAGTGTTTTGTACCGATATTGACAAAACCAAATGGCTGTCCTTCACTATTACTCTCAAGGATGATGACATCGTGTTTCCTCACCTGCTGAACCTTACAGGAGATAAGCCGGGTATGGGGGGACTTGTTACCATTAAAGACTCGAATTGGTTTATGAGCTGGGTTGTTCCTAAGCATCCCCATTTTATTAATCAACCAGACAACGTCAAGGTTCTTTGGGCCTATGCCTTGAATATGGATAAGGAAGGGAATTATATCCAAAAATCTATTTCACAGTGCACTGGACAGGAAATGTTTGAAGAATTGCTTTATCACATGGGGTTAAAAGACAAAATATCTGATATTCTATCCCACACGATCAATGTCATTCCAAGTATGATGCCTTATATTACCTCCCAGTTCATGCCCCGCGTTGCCGGCGACCGACCAGAGGTCATACCGGAGGGCAGCAAAAATTTTGGTTTTATTGGACAGTTCTCTGAAATTCCCCACGACTGTGTCTTTACGGTAGAATATTCTGTACGCAGTTCCATGATGGCGGTGTATGGTCTTATGGGGCTCGGCAAAGTCGTAGAGCCAGTATATCCGAGCCAGTATGATATACGCGTTCTGTCTAATGCGGCCAAGACCTGCCTGAACCTCGACAAGGCTCCGTTACAGGATATTCCTCTGGGTAAGCTGCTGCAGGATACGGAGCTTGCGGAACTTCTTTTGTCTTAGAAGAGAGGGAATTGGTAAGGTCACAGATCGCCTCCATCAATCAAATTCGGAAAATTAATTGAGCCCGCGAATACTGCGGGTTTTTTTACTGTGTATTTTTCGCAAGGTTTTAAGCAGCTCCACCCAATACATAATTTTACTTAAAATAAACTGTCACCTGACTCTTACAGATCAATTCCTAAAAGGTTTTGACGAAGAAGCCATAGAGAAAGAGGCTGATATGAGGCAAAGCAGAATCTGGAAGCCCTTGTGCGAGAATTCAAGAAGCTTTTAATCACATGTAAGTGGCTTTGAGAATGATGATGATGAGATATTGTTAAATTCGCTAAAATAACATATAGTAGTTAAATATAGCGAAATTTAAAATGAATTGAACCCGCGAATTTTGTGGGATTTTGCTATGAGTGTTCCAATGCCTAGAAAGACACCAAAGCAATTGAGTTGTACTCTATCTTATAGGAGGACAATATATACCAGATAGGAGCGCAGAGCAGGCTCAAAGGGATTTGCCATCATGGATGAGCCTGCAGTATACCCGCGTATATCAGGAAGCCAACTGGTACAACCCAAAGAATAAGGAGCAGATGATAGTATGATTGTTCAACCGTCTATAAATGATTATGAAACGCTGATTCATATTTGGGAAAACTCCGTTCGGGCTACCCATGACTTTCTCAAAGAAGAAGACCTCCAATTTTATAAACCATTAATTTTGAACGAATATTTCCATGAGGTGAAATTATTCTGTCACAAGAATAGTGGGAGTGAAATTACTGGATTTATGGGCATAGCGGATGATAGTCTTGAAATGCTGTTTGTTAATCCTATATCGCGTAGTAAGGGTATAGGCAAAGAATTACTTATTTATGCAATAGAGCAACAAAAAGTGAAACGAGTAGACGTCAATGAGCAGAATGCTCAGGCGGTTGGTTTTTATAAGCATATGGGATTTCATGTCGTTAATCGTTCTGAATTGGATGGGGCAGGGAAATCGTATCCTATTTTGCATATGGAATTGAAATGCTAACAGGTTAACTGGTGATATCTACTTATATTTTAAACGTTGCAAGCAATGTCACAGGTGAAGGAGCCTTGGGTATAAAGAATTGCGTATAGTTAGCTAAAATCTAACTATAAACAGGCAGGAAAACCTATGTTGGCAATTGCAGAAATAGAGTAAAAGAAAATGGTAAATTAGATACTTCTTAGAGAGAAGTGACAGGTGGTATGCAATCGAGATATGGTTGTCATACAGGCAATTCAAGGTGGTAGTTATAAGCTGGAGGTTAAACATGTTTGAAAAAATCCGTAATCGGCTAACTTTGCGATATGCAATGGTTATGATGCTGCTGATGATGGCTTTCATTGTCGTAAGTGCCGCAGGGCTGCTTTGGAT
The DNA here is from genome assembly GCA_946415545.1 of uncultured Pelosinus sp. Lineage (GTDB taxonomy): Bacteria > Bacillota > Negativicutes > DSM-13327 > DSM-13327 > Pelosinus. The sequence goes on from CAMKSY010000219.1 coordinate 2,991, forward strand.
ACTGTATCAAGAAGAACGGCAGAATTTGCGGTCTTTTACAGAAGAAGAGGTCTGGGAGCAAGTGGGAATGTACAAAGAGAAAGGTACCTTTTTTCAACTGCCATCGAAGGAGACCGAGGATAGCGGTCGTGGTTCTAAAATTTTCTGTTATGTTTTCGATACTAATGGGCAGCTATCTGCTGCCGAGGAGCCCGACCAGCTTATCCAAAGCGGTGTGTTACGCATCATATACAAGTGGGATGCAGCAGATGGCGAAGTGAAACTAAAGAAATTTCTCCTTGATAATGGCGACAGAGCCGTAGTCATGTTATGCAGTATGAAAATATATGATGGATCCCAACCGTTGGGTACTGTTTTTGTAGGGGAAGATATCAGCGATTATTATCGTAAGCTAAAGATATTATTGATTATGATGGTTGTGATTTCTATTATTTTTCTTTTCATCGCCGCTTTTGCCGGGCACTTACTGGCGGGTCAGGCAATGATTCCCATTAAGCAAGCCTTTTTTCGGCAGCGTGAATTTATCGCCGATGCTTCTCATGAACTACGCACACCTCTTAGCGTCATCAAGCTATCCGTGGAGGCAGTGCAGAAGGATAATGATCAAAGGCTGTCATCATTTTCCGTTCAAACGCTTGATGATATGAACAGTGAAGTCCGTAGAATGGCGAAAATGGTAACTGACTTATTAACTCTGGCACGAGCAGATGCTGGAGCAACTAATATTATAAAAGAGAAATTTAACTTGGCTGCTATGTTAGAGATGCTTATCCGTTCCGTAGGGCCATTAGCAATTGTAAAAGAAATTAAATTGGTAATGCGCGGTGAAGAGATGCTGCCCATTATGGCTGATCGTGAAAGAATAAGCCAACTGCTTTTGATTTTGCTTGATAATGCGATTAAATATACTCCTGTAGGTGGTAAGGTGGATATTTTGCTTACAAGAATAGTGACTCCGAAAGCGGCTGTTATGATTACTGTAAGCGACACAGGGGAAGGAATTTCAGAAGAGGATCAAAAGCTGATTTTTGAACGCTTCTACCGAGTGGATAAGGCAAGGTCACGTGAAGAAGGCGGCACTGGTCTGGGTCTGTCTATCGCCAAGTGGATTGTAGATATACACGAGGGAGAAATAAAGGTGGAAAGCACGCTGGGAAAAGGCAGCTCCTTTATTGTCAGTTTACCCTTGTAATCGATTTATCAATTCTACATCCTTCAACACTGGTTTTAGCCGTTATTTTCCAGGATATTTTAATCGATAATGATGCCCTCTGGTTCGGTAATTCTGATCCAGAGGGCATTTGCTATCGCAGCTATGATCAATTACAAATTTTAAGATCGTACAATGGAAATTTCAGGAGCCTTCTCCATGGCGTTGGCCAGTATGATTCTGATTTTTTACTTTCTTAGATCCTGAAAGTGGCTCAGAGATATTGTTGTCATTATCTTTTGTTCTCTTAGGTGCATCTGGCGGATCTACGGGGTAAGCTTCGGGCTTAGTCATACTTTTTCCTCCGATTTATAGTTTGCTGCGAGTTTTGGCAGCAGTCTTGCCATTGTTATCCCTCGCATCTTATTATATAGCTTACGACGACTTACTTGGTTTTATCCGTAGATATTCGTAGTTATCTTAAATATCGGCGGACTCAGGAGAACGGAAACATCGGGAAAAGACATAGTTGGAATTTCAAAGCAAACACTACTCAGTTATAAAGACGAATTTATACTAGGGAAGTTGACATCAAAATAATTCCTATGATATCTTAAGTAGTATCAAAAGTAGAAGCATATGATTGGAAAGGTAGGCAGCCGATATGGAACAGCAATCCTTTAGTAACACGAAACAACTGGTTTTTGCAGCATTGGGCATTGCTCTTGTTTTTGTTTGTACAGCATTTGTAAATGTTCGTCTTCCCATTGCCGCCAATGGTGGTTTAATTCATTTGGGGAATGTGCCTCTATTTATTATTGCCATTCTTTACGGACGTCGGTTTGGTGCTTTGGCCGGTGGTATCGGCATGGCCCTTTTTGATGTGGTGGGCGGCTGGTTCTTATGGGCTCCCTTTACACTGGTTATTGTTGGTCTCATGGGGTATACTGTCGGCGCTATCTGCGAAAAGCACCGCACATTGACTGCTTATGGTCTTGCCTTGTCAGCGGCTTGTCTCATTAAAGTAGTTGGTTATTATGGTGCCGAAGGAATTATTTACGGCAATTGGCTTGTACCAATGGCTTCGATTCCCGGTAATCTTGTTCAGATTGGCTTGGCGGCAGTTGTCGTGCTGCCTATCGTGGCGAAGCTGAGAAAACATGTTGCCGTCTATTCCTGGGCAGGAAGCCGCAAATAACCCTCAGGTATGGATAAAAGCTATGAACAAGAATAGAGTTTAGACTTAGTAGAAATAGCCTGTGGAGAGTACTCTCTTACAGGCTATATAGTTTTTAAAGAAGATCGTTAGAGAGATAAAAGCTTGTTTCCAGTAGTCAAAAAATATTCAAGGATTTTATCCTGATATAGCGAATGTAAACAATAGAAATCAATTTTTTCAGAATTTTAAATTAAAGGACACTAGAGACCATTTCTAATGATATGATTGGCTAAATACAGGAGGCGTGTCAAATGACGGAACAATATTATATTAGCTTTGATGCAGGAACGCAAAGTGTTAAAGTAGCGGTATACAATGAAAATATGGATTGTATAACGAAAGTATCCAATCAGACAACATTGACCTATCCTCAGCCTGGCTGGGTTGAAATGAATGCAGATGAGTATTTTTCATTGACCAAACTAGGCATAAAACAGTGTATGGCAGAGCTAAAAAACCAGGGTATTGATACTGGGCTAATCAAAGCTATAATGGGCGATGGAATTATTTGTGGAATTGTCGGTATCGATGAGGATGGCAAGGCAATTACACCTTATATAAATTATTTGGATTCACGAACACAGAGGGATGCCGCAGCACTTAAAGAACTTGATCTTGATATATGGGGAAAAGAGACGGGAAATGCCGAACCGCTTTGTATGTTTCCTGCCTTACATGCTCGCTGGCTTTTGGCTAATCATAAGGAATTTCAAACTAGGGGTAAGAAATTTGTCCACAATACACCATATATTCTGCTTAACCTTGCTGGCTTGAAGAGCAGTGATGCCTTTATTGACTGGGGAGCAATGTCGGGGTGGGGATTAGGTTACAAAGTATATGAAAAACAATGGTCTGATGAGCAGTTGACTATATTGGGTATCGATAAAAGCTATATGCCCAAGATCGTAAAACCATGGGACATTATCGGCACGTTATCGGCGGAAGTAGCCGCACAAACGGGCTGCCCAGCGGGGATACCTATCTGTGCTGGAGCTGGTGATACAATGCAGTCCATGCTGGGCAGTGGGGTCTTTGAAGCCAATAAGGCTGTAGATGTTGCCGGTACCTGTGCAATGTTTTGTGTCTCAACCACAGGAATTATTCCAGAGCTAAGCTGTAAAGGCAGTGGTCTGATCTTTAATAGCGGCACATTGGAAGATACCTATTTTTATTGGGGATTTGTCCGTACCGGTGGATTGGCTCTACGCTGGTTCAAGGACAGTATATGTAAGAAAGCTGATGATGACTGTTATTATGAGAGCTTAAGTCAAGGAGCCGCCAACGTAGCTCCAGGCTGCAACGATGTGATTTTTCTGCCGTACTTAACCGGCGGCTATGATGAATATTCCAACGTAAAAGGATGCTTCTTGAACATGACACTAGATACAGATCAATTCGTCTTATGGCGAGCTGTGCTTGAGGCCATTGCCTATGACTACAGGGAAATCACCGATACCTATCGACAGGCCGGCATCAAGATCAACCGAATCACCATTACCGAAGGAGGTAGTTGTGATGTCCTTTGGAATCAGATTAAAGCCGATGTCATGGATAGTGAGGCGATCACCTTGGAGGTTTCCGGTGGAGCAGTGCTGACAAATTCGATCATTGCAGCCTATGCAACGGGTACGCATGGAGACTTGAAAGAAATGCTTACCAGAAATTTAAAAATAACCCATACATATAGCCCTGATAGTAAAAATTTCGAGATCTATAAGCAACAGTCAAAGAAACAAAAAGCTTTATTGAATAAATTAGGTAAATAAATC